>DNMQ01000266.1 GCA_003488145.1 Pseudomonas sp. | reverse complement strand
ACGCAGTATTGCCAACGCAGGTAGTTTCCAACGACCTGCCAGAGCTGGAGAGCTGACATGGAAACCCGCGCCCATCACGTGCTGATTGGCCTGTTCACCGTACTGGCAGTCGGCGGCGCCCTGCTGTTCGCCCTCTGGCTGGGCAAGTCGAGCATGGACCGCGAGTACAACTACTACGAGATCAGCTTCAATCGCGCGGTCAGCGGGCTGTCCAATGGCAGCTCGGTGGAGTACAGCGGCATCAAGGTCGGTGACGTCGAAGCGCTGTGGCTGGAGCCGGACGACCCACGCAAGGTGCGGGCGCGCATCCGCGTGTATTCCGGCACGCCGATCAAGCAGGACACCCGCGCGCGCCTGGCGCTGGCCAACATCACCGGCAGCATGATCATCCAGCTGCACAGCGGCACGCCGCAGAGCCCGCCGCTGGAAGGCAAGCGTGGCGAGCCGCCGCTGATCATCGCCGACCCCTCGCCGCTGAGTGCGCTGCTGGAGAACGGCGAGGACCTGATGACCAACATCAACAACCTGCTGCGCAGCGCCAACCTGATGCTCTCCGAGGACAACGCCGGACGCATCGGCCGCACCCTGGCCAATCTGGAACAGGCCACCAGCGTGCTGGCCGAACAGCGTGGCGATTTGAGCGAAGCGCTGACCCAGCTCGCCCAACTAGGTCAGCGGACCAATACCGCGCTGGAGGAAATCACCCGCCTGACACAGAACGCCAATGGCCTGATCGACGATGAGGGGCGCCAGCTGCTAAGCACTGCCGGTGAGTCGATGGCGTCGCTGGAACGCGCCACCTCGCGCCTGGACGCTCTGCTCGCAGATAACCAGGGCGCGCTGAACAATGGCCTGCAAGGCTTCAGCGATCTGGGCCCGGCGATCAACGAACTGCGCGGCACCCTCGGCGCGCTGCGTCGCGTCACCCAGCGCCTAGAAGACAATCCCAGCGGCTTCCTGCTCGGCCGCGAGAAGATCCAGGAGTTCACCCCATGAGCCGCCTTGCGCTGTTCCGCCCTTTTGCCCTCGCGTTAGCACTCAGCACGCTCGCAGCATGCACCTTGCTGCCCGAGTCCGAGCCGATCCGCGTGTACCTGCTGCCCACCGCTGAGGCGACCGGTCAGCATGGGGAGCGACTGCAGCAGGCGCTGCGCATCCACACCCCGCATGCCAGCCGCATCCTTGCCGGGCCGCGCATCGCCGTGGTGCCCGATGGCAACCAGATCAGCAGCTATCAGGGCGCACGCTGGAGCGATGCAGCGCCGACCCTGCTGCGCGACCGGCTGATCGAACAGTTCCGCCAGAGCGGGCCGGTGGCGGTGAGCAACGAGGACAGCAACCTGTTCGCCGAACTGGAGCTGTTCAGCGAACTGCGCGCGTTCCAGAGCGAATACATCGATGGCCAGCCACAGGTACTGGTCCGCTTGGATGCTCAGCTGACCTCGGCAACCGATCAGCGCATCCTCGCCAGCCGCCGCTTCGAGATCCGCCAGCCCAGCGCGAGTCCGCAGCTGGAAAGCGTCGTAACCGCCTTCGGCGAGGCCAGCGACGAACTGAGCCGCCGGCTGCAACGCTGGACGATCGAGATAGCAAAAAGCCAGTCTGCGCTGTGAAATCCGGCGAAACGGTCATATAAACGCGTTAAACAGCAGTTTTATTGACTCAGGCTAAGCGCAAGCGCCCTGCCCATCGCTTAGCATTCAACATTGCTTCACGATAAGGGAACGCCCATGAAAGCCCCAGCCCAGAAAACCCTTCGCCGGGTGCTGTTCGCACTCGTCGCGCTGGTCGTCATCGGCCTGCTGGCCTGGTCCGAGCTGCGCACCGATGGCCTGGGCGACGGATTCGCCAGCGGCAACGGGCGCATCGAGGCCACCGAGATCGACGTGGCGACCAAGCTCGGTGGGCGCATCCGCGAGATCACCGTCGACGAGGGCGACTTCGTCCAGCCGGGCCAGATCATCGCGCGCATGGATACCGAAGTGCTCGACGCCCAGCTCAACCAGGCCCGCGCCCAGGTGCGCCAGGCGGAAAACGCCATCCTCACCGCCCAGGCGCTGGTCGCCCAGCGCGAGAGCGAGAAAACCACCGCCGAGGCAGTGGTATTGCAGCGGCGCGCCGAACTGACCGCCGCGCAGAAACGCCACCAACGTACCAAGACGCTGGTCGACCGCAACGCCATGCCGCGCCAGCAGTTGGACGACGACCTCGCCGCCATGCAGAGCGCCCAGGCCGCGCTGGCCGCCTCCCGCGCACAGGTGCTGTCCGCCGACGCCGGTATCGCCGCCGCCAGGTCCCAGGTCATCGAAGCGCAATCTGCACTGGAGGCGGCACAGGCCAGCGTGGTTCGGCTGCAGGCGGACATCACGGATAGCGAACTGAAGACCGATCGCGTGGCGCGCGTGCAGTACCGCGTGGCGCAACCGGGCGAGGTACTCGGCGCCGGCGGCAAGCTGCTCAACCTGGTGGACCTGGCCGACGTCTACATGACCTTCTTCCTCCCCGAGCGCCAGGCCGGCCGGGTGGCGATGGGCAGCGAGGTGCGCCTGGTGATCGATGCGGCGCCACAGTACGTGATTCCCGCCAAGGTCACTTATGTCGCCAGCGTCGCGCAGTTCACGCCGAAGACGGTGGAAACCGAGAGCGAGCGCGAGAAGCTGATGTTCCGGGTCAAGGCGCGGATCGATCCGGAACTCCTGAGAAAACACATGGAGCAGGTCAAGACCGGGCTGCCCGGCATGGCTTATCTGAAGCTAGACGCTGACACCGAATGGCCGGCGCACCTGCAGATCAATGTCGGCAAATGAACCAGTCTCCTGACCCGGTCGCCGAGATCAGCGGAGTCAGCCTGCAGTACGGCAAGACCCGCGCGCTGGATGACCTCAGCCTGAGCCTGCCGGAGCGCTGCATGGTCGGCCTGATCGGTCCGGACGGGGTCGGCAAGTCGAGCCTGCTGGCGCTGATCGCCGGTGCGCGCAAGTTGCAGCAGGGCCAAGTGCAGGTGCTCGACGGCGACATGGGCGATGCCGGCCACCGCCGCGCGGTCTGCCCGCGTATCGCCTACATGCCTCAGGGGCTGGGCAAGAACCTCTACCCGACGCTGACGGTGTTCGAGAACCTCGAGTTCTTCGGCCGGCTGTTCGGTCAGGACGCCGAAGAGCGCCATTGGCGCATCGCCGAACTGACCCGCAGCACGGGCCTCGCGCCCTTCGTCGAGCGCCCGGCGGGCAAGCTCTCCGGCGGCATGAAGCAAAAGCTCGGCCTCTGCTGCGCCCTGATCCACGACCCCGACCTGCTGATCCTCGATGAGCCCACCACCGGCGTCGACCCGCTGTCGCGCGCGCAATTCTGGGAGCTGATCGAGCGCATCCGCAGTGAGCGCCCGCAGATGAGCGTATTGGTCGCTACCGCCTACATGGACGAGGCGCAGCGCTTCGACCACCTGGTGGCGATGGACGCCGGCCAGGTGCTGGCCACCGGCACACCGGCCGAGCTCCTGGCGCGCACCGGCAGCGACTCACTGGAGCAGGCCTTCATCCGCCTGCTGCCGGAAG
>DNMQ01000295.1 GCA_003488145.1 Pseudomonas sp. | reverse complement strand
CGGCTTGGCGATGCGCAGCTGCGAGCCGAACTGGTCCATCAGGTACAGGTTCGGGTAGAGGCAGAGGTTGCGCGAGTTCTCGATCATCCAGTCGGTCCGGGCCTGGCCGAACTCGGCGATCATCTCCTCGCGACGGGCGTACAGCGGGCGGTCTTCCGGGTTGTCCCAGCGGGTCCAGAGCAGCAGGTGGCCGTTCTCGAACGAGTAGAAACCACCGCCCTTCTTGCCCCAACCGCCGGCGCTCATGGCGCGGATGTCGTCACCGGCCTCTTTCAGCTTGCGCTGCTGCTGAGTGGCGGCGTAGTTCCAGTGCACGGCGGTGACGTGGTAGCCGTCGGCGCCGTTTTCGGCCTGCAGCTTCCAGTTGCCTTCATAGACATAGGTGGACGAGCCGCGTAGCACTTCGATGCCGTCCGGCGACTGGTCGACAACCATATCAATGATCTTCTTCGATTCGCCGAGAAAGTCTTCCAGCGGCGCCACGTCCTCACGCAGGCTGCCGAACAGGAAGCCGCGGTAGGACTCGAAGCGCGCGACCTTCTTCAGGTCGTGGGAGCCGTCGCAGTTGAAGCTATCCGGGTAGCCAGCTTCCTTGGGGTCCTTGACCTTCAGCAGCTTGCCCGAGTTATTGAACGTCCAGCCATGGAATGGACAGGTATAGGTCGCCTTGTTGCCGCTCTTGAAGCGGCACAGCATGGCACCACGATGACTGCAGGCATTGATGAAGGCGTTGAGCTCGCCATCCTTGTTGCGGGCGATGAAGATCGGCTGACGACCCATCTGGGTGGTGTAGTAGTCGTTCTTCTCGGGAATCTGGCTCTCGTGAGCGAGGTACAGCCAGTTGCCCTCGAAGATGTGTTTCATCTCCAGATCGAACAACCGAGGATCGGTGAACATCTCGCGCTTGCAGCGAAAGACGCCCTTCTCTTTATCTTCTTCTAGCAGCGAATCAAGGTAGTCGAATCCCAGGGACATGGCCGGGGCCTCCATTGTTATTGTGTCTACGTGATGAAGGCTACGGCGCGGGGAGAGGGATCAATATCCGTTTCCTGCAGGACCTTTATCCGTTTTCTGCAAAGCACAAGCGGACAGATTGACGCAGGCACGCAGGAACACACCCGCGCATCACACGGGGTGACGAGCAGCGAATGCGCAGAGGCAGGGAAGGAAAAAAGAGCCGCTTCCGTCGGACCGGCAGCGACTCAAGGGGACTCAGTGATGGCGGCGCAACGTATCCGAAGGTAGCTCGCCGAAGGTGCTCTTGTAGCTTTCCGAGAAACGCCCCAGGTGCATGAAGCCGTAGTCCATGGCGATTTCGGTGATGTTGCGCACCTTGGCCGAGGGATCGCTTAGCCGGCCATGGATCTGCTCCAGCTTGCGCTGGCGGATATAGGACTTCGGCGTGGTGCCGACCTTGCGCTCGAACAACAGATAGAGCGAGCGCAGGCTCATGTTGGCCAACTCGGCCAGCTGTTCGACAGAAATTTCACGCTTTAGATGCTCATCTATATAGTCGGCAATCCGCCCGAAGGACGGGCAACTGTCGCCAAACGGATCGCGGCGGATGTTGCTGGCCAGGCTTCAGAGCAACTTGCTGGCGATGATCCGGCTGTACTGCTCCTGAATCTGCGGAATGCTCTGCTCGGACCCCGCCTCCTGGCAGATCAATCCAAGCAGGCTGCCAAACCCATCGAGTTCGCTGAGCGCGTGGCGGTTGCTGCCGAAGCGAATCCCCTCCGCCGGAGCCTGCCACTGGTTCTCGCTACAGGCCTTCTCCAGAAAGGAAGCCGGCAGCTTGACGATGAGCTTTTCACAGTCATCCGAATAGGTCAGGTCCACCGGATCGTCCGGATTGATCAGCAGCAGCTCGCCGGGGGTGAAATAGTGCTCCTGGCCCCGGCCGCGCCACAGGCAATGGCCGCGCTGCAGCAGCTGCAGGTGGTAGATGGTCTCGAGCGCCGGCGAAGTGACATGAACGCTGCCGCCATAACTGATCTGGCAGAGGTCGAGTTTGCCGAACTTGCAGTGGCTCAAGCTGGCCTGCGGGCTGCCCGTGCGCGGCAGACGAATGCAGTGCGCCCCCACGTGCTGATTGACGTAGTCCGAAACGGCATGCGGATCGGCATGCTCGAAGATCCTGCTTTTTTCGTTCAGCAGTCGTTCCATCACCAGGCACTCGCATTGTTCTTATAGTCGGCCGGTCCATCGTCAACGACGCCGGCGGCGATTCCTGCCACGCACATGCATGTTCAGGCTTGATCTGCGTCAAGGCTATCGCTTCGTTCGAGCATAGGAGATTCGACCAACGAACGACACCCCGTCGTTCGGTGACCGCACGGTTTTTGGCGGACCGCAAGACGGGCACCTGGAAAAGGCAGCCGCCGCTGTTCCGGACCGGACGACAGGCTTGCAAGCCGGGCTGGCCCATGGGCAGCATCCTGTATAATGCCGCCCCCATTTACCGCTCGTGTGCGCCTGCACCGACTCTCCAAGTTATCCGGCCCGATAGTGCAAAGTCCTCGTTCGAATCAGTCTGTTGCAAGTAGAAAGTTCTCCGTCGCACCCATGATGGACTGGACGGACCGCCGCTTTCGCTACTTTGCCCGGCAGTTGTCGCAGCACACCCTGCTCTACACCGAGATGGTGACGACCGGCGC
>DNMQ01000296.1 GCA_003488145.1 Pseudomonas sp. | reverse complement strand
ATGGTGCCGAGAAAGGAGAATACGATGCCGACGCCGAGCGCCTTCACGCCCAGGCCCTGCTCCATCAGCGGGCCGCCGTCGAACACCGTGGCGATGGATGACGGCGTGCCGGGGATCTTCAGCAGGATCGCCGAGATCAGTCCGCCGGACGTTGCGCCGATGAACAGCGCGACCAGCAGCGACAGGCCGGCTTGCGGCCCCATGGTAAACGTCAGCGGCAGGCATAGCGCCACCGCCATGGTCGCCGACAGGCCGGGCACGGCGCCAAAGACGATGCCGACCGCAACGCCGCCGAGCATCAGCAGCATGATGTTGAGTGAGAAGACGGCACCGAAGCCTTGCTGCAGTAATTCGAGCATGGTCGATTCCTCAGAAGTTCAGCAGGCCAGCGGGCAGCAACAGGTCGAAGGCCTCGCGGAACAGCAGGTAGATGACGGCCGACGTGACCACCGCGATCGCCGCGTAGGGCAGGTGACGGACCTTGTGGTCAACGGGTGTCAGGACGATGAACTGCAGGTAGAGGTAAAGCGCGGTCATGATCGGAAAGCCCACCGGGCCGAGCAGCACCACGTAGATCAGGATCAGCCCGAGGGTCTTCAGCACGGTTAGCGGCTCGACGACGCTGGTGCTGGTTTGCTCCGGTGCGTCGGCGTCGCTCTCGGCCGGGAGCCGCGCGCGGTTGCCGAAGGCGCTGAGTGTCTGCAGCGCCCCGAGCAGGCAGAGCAGGATGGCCAGCAGGGTGGGGACGGTGGCGGCATCAATGCCGTCGTGGCCGGGTACGCGGTAGGCCATCACCAGATAGGCGATGCTGGCGCCGAGCATGGCCACGCCGATGGTCAGTTCTTTCTTGTTCGCAGTGGTCATGGCAAACCTCCGTGCGCGAGGAGAGACAGCCAGCCGGCGTGGCCGGCTGGCGACACGTCAGGGATCAGTTCTTGGCCTGACGTAGTTCGTCCTTGAACTGCATGAAGTCCTCGCGGGTCTTGGCCAGGATCGCCTTGGCCTCTTCGGTGCCGTAGTAGGCCACCGGCTGCTTGAACTTCTTCAGTTCCTCGGCGTACTCGGGGATCTCGGTGATCTGCTTCATCACGTCGGCCATCTTCTTCACGATGGCCGGGTCGGTGCCCTTCGGGAAGGCGACCACGTAGGGCTTGTCCATGGTGATATCCAGGCCCTGCTCCTTGAGTGTCGGCACGTCGACGAGCAGCGGGTTGCGCTCGTCGTTGGGCTGGCCGAGGGCGACCATCTGCCCGCCGCTGACGTAGTCCTGCACCGAGCCGTAGGTGATCGCGCCGAGGTCCAGGCGGCCGCCGAGCATGCCCACCACGCGGTCGGAAACCGTGCCGCCGTCGACCATCTTCAGCTTGGTGTCGGTCAGCTTCTCCAGCATCAGCCCCTGCACGTGGGAGAAGCTGCCCATCTCGGTGCCGTAGGTGATGCTGCCCGGCTCGGCCTTCGACTTGGCGATCAGGTCCTGCATGCTGGTCACGCCAGATTGTTTGGAGGCGACGAACACCGTGCTCTTGTCGACGCCGGCGATGCATGACACGTCGAAGGTTTCGTAGCTGTCCTCGGTGAGGCCGGCGACCTCGTTGACGATCAGCTGGCCCGGGTGGGTGAAGAGGATGGTGTTGCCATCCGCCGCCGCGCCCTTGACCTGCTCGGCGGCCAGGGTGCCGCCGCCGCCGGCGATGTTGGTCACCACCATGCTCTTGCCGGTGATCTGGTTGAAGTACTTGGCCATGGTGCGGGCGTTGAAATCGGTGTCGCCGCCGGGGTTGGCGATCACCACCACCTGTACGGGGCGGGTCGGCCATTTCACCTCGGCGGCCATCGCGGTGGAGGCGGCAGCGAGACCGGCGATGCCGACGAGGGCAGAAAGCAGGGAGGCGCGGAATATTGTTTTCATTGGAGTTCTCCGGGTTTGGGCTGCGGGTTCAGGTATTGCGGCCGAGGCTGGGTTTCTTAGGGTCATAGGTCCAGCCAGGCACCAGGTAACGCATCGCCATGGCGTCGTCGCGCGCGCCGCTGGCGACCTTCTTGTACAACTCGTGGGCGGCCATGATCCGGTCCATGTCCGGCTCGATGCCCAGGCCCGGGCGCTCGGGTACGCGAACCTGGCCGGCGACGATCTGCAGCGGCTCGCGGGTCAGGCGCTCCTGGCCTTCCTGCCAGATCCAGTGGGTGTCGATGGCGGTGATGCGCCCCGGTGCAGCGGCCGCGGCATGGGTGAACATGGCCAGCGAGACGTCGAAGTGGTTGTTCGAATGCGAGCCCCAGGTCAGGCCGAACTGCTCGCACATCTGCGCCAGGCGCACCGAGCCCTGCATCGTCCAGAAATACGGGTCGGCCAGCGGGATGTCCACCGACTCCAGGCGCAGCGAGTGGCCCATCTGCCGCCAGTCGGTGGCAACCATGTTGGTCGCAGTGGGAATGCCGGTGGCGCGCTTGAACTCGGCCATGATCTCGCGGCCGGAGTAGCCATTTTCCGGACCGCATGGGTCCTCGGCGTAGGCGAGCAGTTGGCCCTGGCCCTTGCACAGGGCGATGGCCTCGTCCAGCGACCAGGCGCCGTTGGGGTCCAGCGTCACGCGGGCATCGGGGAAGCGCGCCTTGATCGCGGCGATCGCCTGCATCTCCTCCGCGCCCCGCATCACGCCGCCCTTGAGCTTGAAGTCGGCGAAGCCGTAGCGCGCTGCGGCGGCCTCGGCCAGACGGGCGATCGCATCAGGGGTCAGCGCCTGCTGACGGCGCAGGTGGTACCAATCCTCACCGGTGCTGGCCAGATAGGGCAGGTCGGTGCGCTGGCGATCACCTATATAGAAGAGGTAGGCGAGCATCGGCACGGCATCGCGCTGCTGGCCGCTGCCGAGCAGCTCGGCGACCGGCACGTCGAGGTGCTGGCCGAGCAGGTCGAGCAGGGCGGCCTCGACTGCGGTTATCACGTTGTCCAGGCGCAGGTTGATCTCGTGGGGCTGCTTGAGTACCGCTGCCTCGGCTGCGGAGGTCACCTCGTGGCGGGTGTCGCGGCCATTGCCGGCGAGCATCGCGCGCAGGCGGTTGAGCACCCGGTTGTAGGCGCCGATCGGCTGGCCGATGACCAGCGGGCAGCTACGGTCCAATGCCTGACGGATACCCTCGCCACCGGGTACTTCGCCGATACCGGTGTTGCCGGCATTGTCGGTGAGCAGGACCAGGTTGCGGGTGAAGTAGGGGGCGTGGGCGCCGCAGAGATTGAGCAGCATGCTGTCGTAGCCGGCCACGGGTATGACCTGCATGCTCTGTACGCGGGGCGTTGCACTGAACGGCTGACTCATTGTGCGCGGCCTCCGCTGCAGGCGAGGCGAGCGACCGGGGCGGGCGCTGTGCACGCATCTGCTGAGGCAGCGCGGCGGATGGCGTTATCGGCAGCCAGTGGCTGCGCAGGGGACGGGCAATTGCGGAACATGTCCGGGGCCTCGCTATTGTTATTGTGGTTATAGGTCGTCGTACGACTATGGAGGATTTTTTACAGTTCGCTACGTCGCCTGTCAAACGAAATCATCAGTGCATTTAGCTGGGTCGTCTGCAGCTGCTTATGCCTTTTAAGCTGCCGCCCTCATGGTGATTAACCTGGCCGGGCGAGTGAAAAGCAGAAAGCTTTCGTTCAGCTTTCAGCACTGAAGAAAATGCGCAGAAAAAACGGTTGGAGTATTTTTGGTTGTACGATAACGTATCTCAAGGCTGATGCCCTTGTACCTACTCAACATGCATTCAGGATGCTCGAATAATGAACCCACAAGAATTGAAGGCCATCCTCTCTTCCGGCCTGCTGTCATTCCCGGTCACCGACTTCGACGCGCAGGGCGACTTCAATCGCGCCGGCTACGTCAAGCGCCTGGAATGGCTCGGCCCTTACGGTGCCTCGGCGCTGTTCGCTGCGGGTGGCACCGGTGAGTTCTTCTCGCTGGAGCCGCGCGAGTACAGCGAGATCATCAAGACCGCCGTTGATACCTGCGCCGGCACCGTGCCGATTCTCGCCGGCGTCGGTGGCCCGACCCGCCTTGCCATCCAGATGGCGCAGGAGGCCGAGCGCCTGGGGGCCAAGGGCCTGCTGCTGCTGCCGCACTACCTCACCGAGGCGAGCCAGGAAGGCGTCGCCCTGCATGTCGAGCAGGTCTGCAAGTCGGTGAACATCGGCGTGGTGGTCTACAACCGCAACGTCTGCCGCCTGACCGCGACGCACCTGGAGCAGCTGGCCGAGCGCTGCCCGAACCTGATCGGCTACAAGGATGGCCTCGGCGATATCGAGCTGATGGTGTCGATCCGCCGCCGCCTCGGCGAGCGCTTCAGCTACCTCGGCGGCCTGCCGACCGCGGAAGTCTATGCCGCGGCCTACAAGGCGCTAGGCGTGCCGGTGTATTCCTCGGCGGTGTTCAACTTCATCCCGAAGACCGCCATGGACTTCTACAAAGCTATCGCCCGCGAAGATCACGAAACTGTCGGCAAGCTGATCGACGATTTCTTCCTGCCGTACCTGGACATTCGCAATCGCTGCAAGGGCTATGCGGTCAGCATCGTCAAGGCCGGCGCACGCATTTCCGGCTACGACGCCGGCCCGGTGCGCGCGCCGCTGACCGAGCTGAAGCCCGACGAATATGAGCGCCTGGCAGTACTGATCGAGAAGCAGGGCGCCCAGTAAGCCTTTCCGGAATCGCCCCGGCGCCGCCCTGCCGAATGGCCGCGCCGGGCATCATCAGAGGACACTTTGCATGGCTGACGTACAACGCTACGACAACTACATCGACGGCCAGTGGGTCGGCTCGGATCGCTACCAGGCCAACACCAACCCGTCCGACCTCTCTGACGTGATCGGCGAATACGCCCAGGCCGATGCCGGGCAGGTCGAGCAGGCCATCGCTGCCGCCCGCCGCGCCTTTCCGGCCTGGGCCACCTTCGGCATCCAGGCGCGCG
>DNMQ01000294.1 GCA_003488145.1 Pseudomonas sp. | reverse complement strand
GCGGCAGCCAGCAGGGATCGGCCAATGTTAGAGTCCCACTGAAGACCGCCAACGTCGACACAAACCCAGCCGGACGCGACAAGCACCTGCGCAGCTACGATTTCCTCAACGTCGACAAGCCCCCGACAGCGACCTTCGAGCCGACTTCGGTGAAGTCCACCGGCGACGGCACCGCTGACATCACCGGCAACCTGACGCTCAACGGCGTGACCAAACCGGTGGTGATCGCTGCCAAGTTCATCGGCGAAGGTGATGATCCCTGGGGTGGCTACCGTGCCGGTTTCGAAGGCAGTACCACGCTGACGCTGAAGGACTTCGACATCAAGATGGACCTTGGGCCGGCGTCGCAAACGGTCGATCTGATCATCTCGGTCGAAGGTGTGCGCAAGTAAACGCTCCTCGTGGAACCCGAACGCCGGCATCTTGCCGGCGTTCTGCGTTTGCCAAGATATGTATCAACGCTCCTTGCACAGCGGACAAACCTGTGTCGAATGGGTCTATGACGCACCTTTTGCAACATTTGCGGCAGGGCCGACGAGTCTTTTCAGGTTTACAGGCAGTCATGGATGTAAGTATATTTCGGCCCATTCCGCTCTCCGCGTCTGCGGCGCGCTGTTGCCCATTCCCGCCTGCCAGGTTTTCAAGAGGTCTAACCATGCCAATCAAGTCAGCCAATGCTGCCCTGATGTCCATTCTCGCCATGGCTGTTTTCCTGGCCGGCTGTCAGGAAGAAGCCGCCCCACCGGCCCAGCAGAAGCCCAAGGTGGGTATCGTGACCCTGCAGGCAGAGCCGTTCGCGGTAACCACCGAGCTGCCCGGGCGTACCCGCGCCTACCGCATCGCCGAGGTGCGGCCACAGGTCAACGGCATCATCCAGAAGCGCCTGTTCACCGAAGGCAGCGACGTCAAGGCCGGGCAACAGCTCTATCAGATCGATCCGTCGGTGTACGAGGCCACGCTGAAGAGTGCTCAGGCGAGCGTCGCTTCCAGCAAGTCGCTGGCCGATCGCTACGCCGAGCTGGTCAAGGATCAGGCCGTCAGCAAGCAGGCCTATGACGAGGCGCGGGCCGCCAGCCTGCAGGCCGAAGCGGAGCTGGAGCGCGCGCGGATCGACGTCCGCTACACCAAGGTGCTGGCGCCGATTTCCGGCCGGATCGGCCGTTCCGCGGTGACCGAGGGTGCGCTGGTCAGCAACGGTCAGGCGCAGGAGCTGGCGACCATTCAGCAGCTTGACCCGATCTACGTCGACGTGACCCAGCCGGCCCGAGACCTGCTAGCGCTGCGGCGCGACCTGGCCGAGGGTCGTCTGCAGAAGTCTGGCGATAACGCGGCCAAGGTCACCCTCAAACTGGAGGATGGCAGCGATTACGGTCACGAAGGCAAACTCGAATTCAGCGAAGTCACGGTGGATGCCGGTACCGGCTCGGTGACCCTGCGCGCCGTATTCCCGAATCCGGACAAGAATCTGCTGCCGGGCATGTTCGTCCATGCGCAGCTGGTGGCCGGCATGAAGAGCGAGGCGATCCTGGTTCCGCAGCAGGGCGTCACGCGCAACACCAAGGGTGACCCGACCGCCATGGTGGTCAATGCCGAGAACAAGGTGGAAGTGCGCCCGATCAAGACCGAGCGCGCCGTGGGCAATCGCTGGCTGGTCGGCGAAGGCCTGCAGCCGGGCGATCGCGTGATCACCGAAGGCCTGCAGTTCATCCAGCCGGGGGTCGAGGTCGAGGTGGCTCCGGCGACCAATGTCGATAATCGCGGTGGGGTGTCTGCACAACCCCAAGGCCAAGAAGGCTGAGGGGTTTCTAATCCATGTCCAAGTTCTTTATCGACCGGCCGATCTTCGCCTGGGTGATCGCCCTGGTGATCATGCTCGCCGGCGGGCTGTCCATTCTCAAGTTGCCGGTCAACCAGTACCCGAGCATCGCCGCGCCTGCGGTCGGCATTTCCGTCAGCTACCCGGGCGCCTCGGCGCAGACGGTGCAGGACACCGTGGTGCAGGTCATCGAGCAGCAGCTCAACGGCATCGACGGGCTGCGCTACATCTCCTCGGAGAGCAACTCCGACGGCAGCATGACCATTACCGTGACCTTCGATCAGGGCACCAACCCCGATATCGCCCAGGTTCAGGTGCAGAACAAGCTGCAGCTGGCCACGCCGCTGCTGCCGCAGGAGGTTCAGCAGCAGGGTATTCGCGTCACCAAGGCGGTGCGCAACTTCCTGATCGTGATCGGCCTGGTTTCCACCGACGGCAGTCTCGACCAGCGTGACCTGGCGAACTACATCGTCGCCAACATGCAGGACCCGATCTCGCGCACCAAGGGCGTCGGCGACTTCCAGGTATTCGGTGCCCAGTACGCGATGCGCATCTGGCTCGATCCGGCGAAGCTGAACAACTTCAGCCTGACCCCGGTGGACGTCAGCTCGGCGATCCAGGCGCAGAACGTCCAGATCTCGTCCGGTCAGCTGGGTGGCTTGCCGGCGCTGCCCGGGCAGCAGCTCAACGCCACGGTGATCGGCAAGACCCGCCTGCAGACTCCGGAGCAGTTCCGCAACATCCTGCTCAAGGTCAACAGCGACGGCTCGCAGGTGCGTCTGGGTGATGTCGCCAAGGTCGAGCTGGGGGGTGAAAACTATTCGGTCAGCGCGCACTTCAACGGCAAGCCGGCCGCCGGCCTGGCGCTGAAGCTGGCAACCGGCGCCAACGCGCTGGATACCGTCGAAGGCGTGCGCAAGACCATCGAGGAGCTCAAGCCGTTCTTCCCGCCGGGTGTCGACGTGGTCTATCCCTACGACACCACGCCGGTCATCTCTGCGTCCATCACCGGCGTCATGCACACGCTGCTCGAGGCGTTCGTGCTGGTGTTCCTGGTGATGTACCTGTTCCTGCAGAACTTCCGCGCGACGCTGGTTCCGACGCTCGCGGTGCCGGTGGTGCTGCTGGGTACCTTCGGCGTGCTGGCGGTGTTCGGTTTCAGCATCAATACCCTGACCATGTTCGCCATGATTCTGGCCATCGGCCTGCTGGTCGACGATGCCATCGTGGTGGTGGAGAACGTCGAACGGGTGATGCGCGAAGAAGGGCTCTCGCCTCTGGAGGCGACGCGCAAGTCCATGGGCCAGATCCAGGGCGCGCTGATCGGCATTGGCGTGGTGCTGTCGGCGGTACTGCTGCCGATGGCCTTCTTCGGAGGCTCGACCGGGGTCATCTATCGGCAGTTTTCCATCACCATCGTTTCGGCGATGGTGCTCTCGGTGCTGATGGCGCTGATCTTCACGCCGGCGCTGTGTGCGACGCTGCTCAAGCCGATCGACAAGGATGATCACCACGAGAAGGGCGGATTTTTCGGCTGGTTCAATCGCACCTTCGATCGCAGCGTGAACGGCTACGAGCGCGGCGTGAGGGCTGTGCTCAAGCGCAAGGCACCGTTCCTGCTGCTGTATGTGCTGATCGTCGGCGTCATGGTGGTGCTGTTCAACCGCATTCCCAGCGCCTTCCTGCCGGAAGAGGATCAGGGCGTCCTGTTCGCCCAGGTAATGACTCCGTCGGGCTCGACCGCCGAGCGCACCCAGCAGAGCATCGACGCCATGCGCAGCTATCTGCTGGAAGAGGAGAGCGACATCGTTCGTTCCGTCTTTACCGTGACCGGCTTCAGCTTCGCCGGCCGCGGCCAGAGCTCGGGTATCGCCTTCATCGGCCTGAAGCCTTGGAGCGAGCGGACCAACGAGGAAGACAGCGTGTTCGCCCTGGCCCAGCGTGCGCAGCAGCATTTCGCCAGTTTCCGTGACGCCCAGGTGTTCGCCTTTGCGCCGCCTGCGGTGATGGAGCTGGGTAACGCCACCGGTTTCAACCTGTTCCTGCAGGACCGCGCCGGCGTTGGCCAGGAAGTGCTGCAGCAGGCCCGCGACAAGTTCCTCCAGCTGGCCAGCCAGAGTCCGGTGCTGACTCGGGTGCGGCCCAATACCCTGCGCGACGAGCCGCAGTATCAGGTTCTGATCGACGACGAGAAGGCGCGGGTATTGGGTATTTCCCTGGCGGACATCAACAGTACGCTGTCGATTGCCTGGGGTGGCCGCTACGTCAACGACTTTATCGATCGAGGTCGGGTGAAAAAGGTGTATTTGCAGGGCGTTCCGGACGCGCGCATGAGCCCTGAGGATTTGCAGAAGTGGTACGTGCGCAACGACGCTGGCGAGATGGTTCCGTTCAGCGCCTTCGCCAGCGGTGAGTGGACCTACGGTTCGCCGAAGCTGTCGCGTTTCAACGGCGTCAGTGCGATCGAGATGCTCGGTGAGCCGGCTCCTGGCTACAGCTCCGGTGATGCCATGGCCGAGGTCGAACGCATCGCCGCCCAGCTGCCACCTGGAGTCGGCTATTCCTGGACAGGTCAGTCCTACGAGGAACGTCTGGCGGGATCGCAGACGCTGGCGCTCTATGCCCTGTCGCTGCTGGTGGTGTTCCTCTGCCTGGCGGCGCTGTACGATCGCTGGTCGATTCCCTTCGCCGTGATGCTGGTGGTGCCGCTGGGCGTCATCGGCGCCGTGCTGGCGACCACCGCCCGCGGCCTGACCC
>DNMQ01000259.1 GCA_003488145.1 Pseudomonas sp. | reverse complement strand
CTGCTGGACGTCAACATGCCGGACTGCTCCGGGCCGGAACTGGCGCAGATGATCCGCCTGCATGACGAATGGCTGCGGGTGACCATCATCTACCTTTCCGCCGAGACCGATACCCACCGGCAGATGGCGGCGCTGCTCAAGGCCGGCGACGATTTCATCACCAAGCCGATCAGCGATACCGCGCTGGTGGCCGCGGTGTATTCCCACGCCCAGCGTGCGCGCTCGCTGAGTACCGCGCTGGCCCGCGACAGCCTGACCGGCCTGCTCAAGCACGCCGATATCAAGGAACAGCTGGCGCTGGAAGTGCAGCGCACCACCCGCACCGGCAAACCCGCCAGCGTGGTGATGCTCGACCTCGATCATTTCAAGCAGATCAACGACACCTACGGGCACGCCGCCGGCGACAACGTCATCCGCGCCCTGGCCAACCTGCTACGCCAGCGCTTGCGGCGTATCGACAGCCTCGGCCGCTACGGGGGCGAGGAGTTCGTCGCCGTGTTGCCCGAATGCTCGGCCCTGCAGGCCCGACGCATTTTCGACGAAATCCGCGTGCGCTTCGCTGCGCTGAGCTTCAATGCTGGCGACCAGGAGTTCCGCGTGACCTTCAGTGCCGGCATCTGCGAGACCGACGGCCACAGCGCCTCCGGCCTGCTGCTTGAGCATGCCGACCAGGCGCTGTACGTGGCCAAGCACAACGGCCGCAACCAGGTGCAGATCGCCCAGCGCTGAGCGCCCGGCCCTTTCGGCGGCGAACCGCTGTGGTTCGTGC
Source organism: Pseudomonas sp. (assembly GCA_003488145.1). Taxonomy (GTDB): domain Bacteria; phylum Pseudomonadota; class Gammaproteobacteria; order Pseudomonadales; family Pseudomonadaceae; genus Stutzerimonas. Next base: position 7,056 of record DNMQ01000259.1, on the reverse strand, counting down.
AGGTCTGACTACACTGAGTTCATCCCGGTGACCACGCGGTAGCGAGGCAACTGGGGATTCTGTGCAGTCATCCCCGGCGGAAGGAGTCCGATTTGCCCGCAAGACTCGCGATCGGTTGGCATTCAATCGCCTTTCTCGCTGCGTTTCTGTTGCTCGTCGCGCTTGGCTGGCAAGGCAAGCGCACGCAGGAAGCGCTGTTGCAGACCAATCGCTCGGTCAGCCACAGCCTGGAAATCATCACCTCGGTCCAGGCGATCTTTTCTTCGTTACAGGACATCGAAACCGGTTCGCGCGGTTTCATCCTCACTGGCGACCCCACCTATCTCGAACCCTACGAACGTGGCCTCAGACAGCTGGAAGGCAACCGACGCAGCCTGCAGCGCCAGGTCGAAGGACGTGATTATCCCGACCGACGCTGGTTCCGGACCCTCGATGCGACCATCGCCGACCGCCTCGAAGTTGCCGCCGGCAACATGCAGACCCGCCGCGAGGCCGGGCTGCAGGCTGCCGTGGAGCGTCTGCGCGAGGCCGGCGGGCACCTGCTGATGGACCGCCTGCGCGCGCTGCTCAACGCCGTCGAACAGCATGAACGCAGCCAGCTGGCTGCTGCCAGCGAAGCGGTAGCACACACCACCGAACGCGCTCAGTGGCTGGCACTGATCGGCACACTGGTGGTGATCGGGCTGTTCCTGGCCGCCTTCTGGGTCTTGCAGAGGAACCTGCAGATTCGTCAGCAGCTCGCCCGCAGCGCCCAGGCCGGCGAGGCACGCCTCGGGGCGCTGCTGCAGGCCATCCCGGACCATCTCTACGCGGTCGATGAGCGGCAGCAGGTGTCGAGCATTTCGCGAGGCACCCCGCGCCGCGCGCCGCCGCCGGAAGCGATCGAACCCTTGCTCATCGAGCTGCTCAATCAGACCGACGAAGGAATGTTGCGCCAGAAGACCTGGTGCGAGCTGCAGACCCAGCGCACCTTCGAGGTCCGTCTGATGCCCACCGGGCTGGGCGATCATCTGGCCATCGCGCGCGACGTCAGCGAGCTGCAGCGCAATCGCGACACCTTGCACGACCAGCAGGTATTCCTCCGCCGCGTGGTCGACACCGACGAGAACCTGATCTTCGTTCGCGACGCCCAGGGCCGTTTCCTGCTCTGCAATTCGGCGCTCGCGGCCCTGCTGGACGTGCGCCCGCAGGACATCGAGCAGCGCCGCCCCGACGAGGTGCCGTCTGCCGTGCGGCTGCAACCGCTGCTGCTGGGTGACGAAGAGCTGGCCGAACTGGCGGGAGGCGGCGGCGATCTGCGCAGCACCGAGGTGGCGCTTACCGATGCCCATGGCGCGGAGCACTGGTTCCAGGTGGTCAAGCGCCCGCTGCGGATCTCGACACGTACCTGTCATGTGGTCACGGTGGCGGTGGACATCTCCCTGCGCCGACGCATGGAGCAGATGAAGACCGAATTCATCTCCACCGTCAGCCACGAGCTGCGCACGCCGCTGACCGCCATCCGCGGCGCCCTCGGTATGCTGATCGGAGGCATTGCCGGACATGTCGGCAACGACGCCCGCCCGCTGCTGGATATCGCTCACAAGAACAGCGAACGCCTGGTGCGCCTGATCAACGACATCCTCGACATCGAAAAACTCGAAGCCGGACGCCTGGCCTTCAACTTCGGCCACCATGACGTGCGCGCGCTGGTGCAGCAGGCGCTGTCGGATATCCAGCCGTACGCCCGCGACTACGACGTCAATCTCACGCTGGTGGGCGCCGATGAGTCGCTGTCGAGCGAAGCGATGGTCGACCCCGACCGCTTTGCCCAGGTGATGGCCAACCTGCTGTCCAACGCGATCAAGCATTCCCCCGCCGGCGGCAGCGTGACGATCGATCTACGTCACCATGACAACGTGCTGGAACTCGGCGTACAGGATCAGGGGCCGGGGATTCCCGAGGCTTTCCGTGGGCGCATCTTCGAGCGCTTCGCCCAGGCCGATTCCTCCGACGCCCGCCAGCGCGGCGGCACCGGGCTGGGCCTGGCAATCACCCGCTCGCTGGTGCAGCAGATGCACGGACAGATCGGTTTCGACTCCCAGGAAGGTCACGGCTCGCGCTTCTGGCTGCAGCTGCCGCTGGAGGAGCAACCAGCGACGCCGCTGCAGCGACCCACTACCCCGCCGGCCAGAGCAGCCCAGCCTGACAATGCTGCGTTGATCCTCATCCTCGAGCCGGACACCCATGCGGCCGAGCAGCTGGCCGCGGCGCTGCAGCAGCATGGCTACGCGACCTTGATCAGCGGCACCGCAGCCGAGGCACGCCGGCTGTTGCAGCAGTTCGACATCGAGGCACTGACCCTCAGCCCGGCGCTGGATGACGAAAATAGCGCGGCCTTCCTGCAGAGCCTGCGCAGCCAGCACAACTACCGCAACCTGCCGGTGCTGATCGTCAGCCTGCAGCCGCAGCGCCGCGATGACGACGACGGCACGCTGCGCGGCGGCGCGGTGGGCGTGATCGACTGGCTGCACAAACCGATCGACCCCTCGCGGGTCATGGACGTGATCCGCGCCTGTCTGCAGCTCGGCGGGCACAAACCGCGCATCCTGCACGTCGAGGACGACGACGACCTGCGGGTGCTGCTGGCCAGGCAGATCGCCGCGCTCGATGTCGATCTTTCCGGCGCCGCGACGCTGCACGACGCGCGCGAGCTGATCGCGGCACAGACCTTCGACCTGGCGATCATCGACCTGATGCTGCCGGACGGCCAGGGCACCGAGCTGTTCGACCAGCTGGCGCAGAGCGTCCCACCGCCGCCGGTGATCATCTTTTCCGCGCTCGACACCCCGATTCAGGACGACCGCCTGGCGCTGCGCCAACTGGTGAAATCCCGTCACGACGGCGATGAGCTGGCCAGGCTGATCCAGCACCTGCTGCAACACTGGCCGCCGGGGCACACACACGAAACCGACGAGGCTCACCCATGAGCGAATCCGCCAGCAAACGCATTCTCATGGTGGAAGACGAAGAAGACATCGCCTTTCTCATCCGCTACATGCTCGAACGTCACGGCTTCGTGGTCGACCACGCCGCCGATGGGCGGCAGGCACTGGAGTACTTCGCCCAGAGCGAGCCGCCGGATCTGACGCTGATGGACATCATGCTGCCCTACCATGATGGCCTGGAACTCATCGAACGGCTGCGGGCGCAACCCGGCTGGGACAGCGTGCCGGTGCTGATGCTGACGGCCAAGGCCCGTGAAGTGGACATCGTCCGAGCGCTGGAACTCGGCGCCGACGACTACGTGACCAAGCCGTTCCAGCCGGAAGAACTGCTGGCGCGCATCCGCCGTCTGCTGAGGGGCCGCCGATGAAGCGAGCGGTAATGCTGCTTGCCCTGGCGCTGCCTTGCGGTGCGGCGCTGGCGGACGTCACCACCGCCGAGCGGCAGGTCCAGGCGCAACAACTGGACGCGGCCGAAGCCACACTTCGTGCGCATCTGGCTGGGCAGCCGGACGACACCGCGGCGCAGTTCCTGCTCGCCCGTGTATTGAGCTGGCAAGGCCGCCCTGAACAGGCGCTGCCGATCTATCGCCGCCTGCTGCAGCAACAGCCGGACAACGCCGACTATCTGCTCGGCGAGGGCCAGGCGCTACTCTGGGCCGGTCATCCGCAACGGGCGCTGGAATCGCTCGAGCGCGCCGCCCAGCTCGCCCCGGACTATGCCGAGGTGCAGCAGGTGATCCAGCAGGCCCGTGCTGCGCTGACCGTGCCCAGCACCGCAGCGGCGCCCGTGCCGGTGGTCGACGCCGCGACCAGGCGACGCCACGAACTGGAAATCTCCGCTCGCCAGGACTGGCTCGACAGCGGCTTTGACAACTGGCGCAGCCAGCGCCTGGACTACGCCTCGACGAAACCGGAGAGTCTCGGCTGGTATGGCGCGCTGACACGCGAACAGCGCTTCGGCGAGTGGGACGAAGGCGTCGAAGCCGGCGCCGTCATTGCGCTGGACGAGAACTGGACCCTGCAACCGGAGGTCGGCTACCAGCCGTCACCCTATTTCCTTCCCGAGTGGCATGCCGATCTGCGCCTGCAGCGGCGGCTACCGGACGGCTACCTCGGCGCTGTCAGTGTCCGCCGCACCGAGTACGAAACCACCCGGGTCGACCGCCTGGCGCTGAGTGCCGAACGCTACTGGAACGCCTGGCGCGCCGGCTACACGCTGAACGTCACCGATGTCGCCAATGCCGGCACGCCAATCGGCCATGATCTGGCGCTGGACTACTACTACCAGGGCCTGAGCTACGCCGGCCTGCGCCTGACCGTGGGCGAGGAAGAAGCGGTGGAGGAACAGCAGCTGATCACCAGCGACGTGCGCGCCATCAGCCTGCAGGGTCGCCACTGGTTCGACAGCCGCTGGGCGCTGAGCTGGGAAATCGGCCATCACCAGCAGGGCAGCTACTACGACCGTCAATGGCTGCAGCTCGGCCTGCGTCATGCTTTCTGAATGGCTGGCGCGCTGCCCCCGCTGGCTGTGCGAAGCACCGGCGAACGCCTGGGCGCAGCTCTGGCCGGAAGACCGCATGCTGCAACTGGCTCTGTACTGCGCCTTCGGCCTCGGCGCACTGACGGTGCTGGTGCTGCTGCAGGTGCTGCTGCTCGGTGAGGTATCACGCCGGCGCACCGTACGCCGGCAGCAGTTCAACGAACAGTGGCGGCCCTTCTTCGCCCTCTGCAGCTTGAGCGACGAACTCCCGCCCAGCCATGCGCCACTACCACGGCGGCGACAGCTGTGGTTCCTGCTGCAGTGGAACCGTACCCAGCTGCAGTTGCGCGGGGCCGCACGCGAGCGCATGAACCGCGCGCTGATCGCTCTGGGCATGGACCGCCAGGCCTTGATCCTGCTGCGCGGGAGAGTACGCAGCAAGCTGATCGGCCTGACCTGCCTGCGGCATCTGGCTGACCCGGCGCACTGGCAGGCGGTGCAACCGCTACTGCTCAGCCGCAACTCAATCGTCGCCCTCTCCGCCGCCCAGACCCTGGTGGCGATGGACGCCAGCAAAGCCATGGCGCTGATCCTGCCGGCGGCGGTGAATCGCCCCGACTGGGCACTGCCGCGGCTGATCAGTCTCTGCCAGCAGGCTGGCGAACAGGCCGTGACCACGCCGCTGCTGATCGTGCTGTCCTCCTCGGAGGATCCGCGTCGCGAGCGTCTGGTTCCCCTGCTCGTGCAGGGCGATCCCCGCCACGCCGCGCCTTGGGCCCGTGCCCGGCTGGACGAAGGCGCACCGGCAGAATATCTGCAGGTAGCGCTGCGCTGCCTGTGCGAACTCGGCGACCCGCGCGACCGCCACCGCCTGCTACGCGCCCTGCAGCATGAACAGGACACCGTGCGTCTGGCGGCGCTGCAGGCATTGCACAAACAGGCACGCCGCGAAGACAGCGAACTGTTCCTGCCGCTGCTATCGGACAGCAGCTGGTGGGTGCGCCAGGCGGCGGCCGACAGCCTGGCGGCGATGCCGGGCGCAACGCTGGAGGGGCTACAGCATATGCTTGAAGAGGTTCGTGATCGTTACGGTAGGGACGCCCTGCGCCGCGCTATCGCGGAGGTGCGCCGGTGACCGATACCTGGCTGTGGTGGTTGCAGGTCGCATTCATCCTTTATTTCCTGCTGCTCAACGGCATGTACCTGCTGCTCAACATGCTGTCGATGGCAAGCCTCATGGGCTACATCCGGCAACGGGCGGAAACCGGCGAATTGGCGCCCTACCTGGGTGTGGAGCCGCCGGTGTCGGTACTGATGCCGGCGTTCAACGAGGAAGCGACCATCCGCACCTCGGTGCGCTCGATGCTGCAGCTGCAGTATCCCGAGTTCGAGATCGTGGTGATCAACGACGGTTCGAAGGACAACACCCTCGCCGTGCTGATCGAGGAATTCGACCTGGTGCCGCACCCCGAGCCGCTGCGCCAGGCCGTGGCCCACCAACCGGTGCAGGCCATCTATCGTTCGCGGCGCTACGCCAATCTGCGGGTGGTGGACAAGGCCAACGGCGGCAAGGCCGATGCGCTGAATGCCGGTATCAACGCGGCACGCCACGGACTGTTCTGCGGCGTCGACGCCGACTCGATCCTGCAGCGCGACAGCCTGTTGCGCGTGGTGCAGCCCTTCCTCGAAGACGAGCGCACCATCGCCGCCGGCGGCACCGTGCGTATCGCCAATGGCTCGCAGGTGCGCGGCGGCTTTCTTATCCAGGCCGGATTGCCACGCAACTGGCTGGCGCGCTTCCAGATCGTCGAATACCTGCGTGCGTTTCTCTTCGGCCGTCTCGGCTGGTCGCCGCTCAACGCCGTGCTGATCATCTCCGGCGCCTTTGGCCTGTTCGACCGCGAACGGGTGATGGCGGTCGGCGGCTATCGCACCGATACCGTTGGCGAGGACATGGAGCTGGTGGTGCGGCTGCACCGTTATCACCGCGAGAAGCGCATCCCCTACCGCATCCGCTACCTGCCGGACCCGATCTGCTGGACCGAATGCCCGGAAGATCTCGGCACCCTCGGCCGCCAGCGCAGCCGCTGGCAGCGCGGCCTGGCCGAAAGCCTCGGCCGTCATGCGCGGCTGGCTTTCAGCCTGCGTGGCGGCACGCCGGGCTGGCTGGCCTGGCCGTTCATGGCGCTGTTCGAATGGATCGGCCCGCTGATCGAGCTGGTCGGCTACGGCTTCATGCTCGCCGGCTTCGCCTTCGGTGCGGTGTCCTACGCGGCGCTGGCGGCCTTCCTGCTGGTGGCGATCGGCATGGGCATCCTGCTGTCGGTCAACGGCCTGCTGCTGGAAACCATGTCGTTCCGCGTCTACAGCCGTCGGCGCGACATGCTGCAGCTGTTTCTGATGGCCGTGCTGGAGAACTTCGGCTACCGCCAGCTGAATACCGTCTGGCGCTGCCGCGGGCTCTGGCAGTGGTTCTCGCGACGCAAGCACCACTGGGGTGCAATGCGCCGCAGTGGGCAGTGGGGGCAAAGCTAGCTGAACGCTCACAAAGCGTAGGGTGGATCACGCTTCATCGATCCACCATGGCTG
>DNMQ01000293.1 GCA_003488145.1 Pseudomonas sp. | reverse complement strand
CTATAAATGAATGAAAGGTGACATCTCTTAATGGCCGATTGGCAATCCCTCGATCCCGAGGCCGCTCGCGAAGCGGAAAAGTACGAAAACCCTATTCCCAGCCGTGAGCTGATTCTTCAGCATCTCGGCGAACGTGGCTCGCCAGCTGCCCGTGAAGAGCTGGTGGAAGAGTTCGGGCTGGAGTCCGACGAAGATATCGAAGCGCTGCGTCGCCGCCTGCGTGCGATGGAGCGAGACGGCCAGTTGATCTACACCCGGCGCGGCACCTATGCCCCGGTGGACAAGCTGGACCTGGTCTGTGGTCGCGTCAGTGGGCACCGTGACGGCTTCGGTTTTCTCATCCCGGATGACGGCAGCGATGACCTGTTTCTCAGTCCCGCGCAGATGCGCCTGGTGTTCGACGGCGACCGCTGTCTGGCGCGCGTTGCGGGGCTTGATCGGCGTGGGCGTCGTGAGGGCGCGATCGTTGAAGTGATCAGTCGGGCCCACGAAAGCATCGTTGGTCGCTACCACATTGAGAGCGACGTCGGTTTTGTCATTCCTGACAACCCGAAAATCCAGCAGGAAGTGCTGGTGACGCCGGGCCGCGCGCTCGACGCCAAGCCGGGGCAGTTTGTCGAGGTCAAGATCACTCACTGGCCGACCCAGCGCTTCCAGCCGCAGGGCGACATCGTCGAGGTGATCGGCAACTACATGGCGCCGGGCATGGAAATCGACGTGGCGCTACGCAGCTTCGATATCCCGCATGTCTGGCCGGAAGCGGTGCTGAAGGAAGCGTCCCGGCTGAAGCCCGAGGTCGAGGAAAAGGACAAGCACAAGCGCGTCGATCTGCGCCATCTACCGTTCGTGACCATCGATGGTGAAGACGCGCGCGACTTCGACGATGCGGTCTATTGCGAGAAGCCTGGCGGCTGGAAGCTCCTGACAGGAGGTTTCCGCCTGTATGTCGCCATTGCCGACGTGTCGCACTACGTTAAGGTCGACTCGGCGCTCGATAAGGAGGCCGTGGTTCGCGGCAACTCGGTGTACTTCCCCGAGCGGGTGGTGCCGATGCTGCCTGAGCAGCTTTCCAACGGGCTCTGTTCGCTGAATCCGCAGGTCGATCGCCTGGCCATGGTCTGCGAGATCACGCTGAGCAAGTCGGGAAAGATGACCGACTACCAGTTCTACGAGGCGGTGATTCATTCCCATGCGCGACTGACCTACAACAAGGTCAGCGCGATGCTGGAGCAGCCCAAGTCAGCCGAAGGCAAGCGGCTGAGCGGGGAGTACGCCGAAGTGTTGCCGCATCTCAAGCAGCTCTATTCGCTCTACAAGGTGCTGCTCAAGGCGCGTCATACCCGCGGCGCGATCGATTTCGAGACTCAGGAAACACGTATCGTCTTCGGTGCCGATCGCAAGATCGCCGAGATCAAGCCGACCGAGCGCAACGATGCGCACAAGCTGATCGAGGAGTGCATGCTCTGCGCCAACGTCGCCACGGCGGCATTCCTGCAGAAGCATGAGATCCCAGCGCTTTATCGTGTCCACGATGCGCCGCCGCTGGAGCGTCAGGAAAAGCTGCGCGCCTTTCTCGGTGAACTGGGTCTCTCGTTGCACAAGGGCAAGGAAGGTCCGACGCCGAAGGATTACCAGGCGCTGCTGGAGCAGATTCAGGGGCGCCCGGATTTCCATGTGATCCAGACGGTCATGCTGCGCTCGCTGAGTCAGGCCGTATACAGCGCCGAGAACAATGGTCACTTTGGCCTGAACTACGAGGCTTACGCCCACTTCACTTCGCCAATCAGGCGTTACCCCGATCTGCTGGTGCATCGCGCCATTCGCAGTGTCATCCGCTCCCGTCGAGACACGCCTCATGTGCGCCGCGAAGGCGCCACCAGCATGCCCAAGGCGCGAATCTATCCGTACGACGAAGCCGCGCTGGAGCAGCTGGGCGAGCAATGCTCGATGACCGAGCGACGCGCCGACGAAGCTACCCGCGACGTCACTAACTGGCTCAAGTGCGAGTTCATGAAGGATCGTGTCGGCGAGGCCTTCCCTGGTGTGATTACTGCGGTGACTGGTTTCGGCCTGTTCGTCGAGCTGACCGACATCTACGTAGAAGGGCTGGTGCATGTCACTGCCATGCCGGGCGACTACTACCACTTCGATCCGTTGCACCACCGCTTGTCCGGTGAGCGCAGTGGGCGCAGTTTCCGTCTCGGCGACAGCGTCGAGGTGCGCGTCATGCGCGTCGATCTGGATGAGCGCAAGATCGATTTCGAGCTGATCGGTGGTGGTACCAAGTCTGCTCCGGGGCAGCGTGACGGTGCGAGCCGTGGACGCGAGCCGGGCAATGCCGATGTGCGCAAGAGTCGAGAGCTGAAGAAGGCATTGCTCGCCGAGGCGAAGGGCGGCAGGAAGGGCAAGAGCGAGAAGGCGGCGGGCGGGAGCAAGTCGCGATCAGGCTCGACCAAGCCGAAATCTGCAGCCAAGTCAGGTGACAAACCCACCGGCTCGAATGGCGGTGCCAGAAAGCGCAAGGCCAAGTCATGAGTCAGCTGGAAAAGATCTACGGCCTGCACGCTGTCGAAGCATTGCTGCGCCATCATCCCAAGCGCGTCAAGCAGGTATGGCTGGCAGAGGGGCGCGGCGATCCGCGCGCCCAGATGGTGATCGAGCTGGCTGCTCAGGCACGTGTGAGTGTCGGGCAGTGTGAGCGGCGGGAGATGGATGCCTGGGTCGAAGGCGTGCATCAGGGTGTGGTCGCCGAGGTGAGCCCCAGTCAGGTATGGGGTGAGGCCATGCTCGAGGAGTTGCTTGATCGCGCCGATGGCCCGCCGCTGCTATTGGTGCTGGATGGTGTGACGGATCCGCACAACCTCGGTGCCTGTCTGCGCACCGCGGACGCGGCCGGTGCGCTCGCCGTGATCGTGCCGAAAGACAAATCGGCCACTCTCAATGCCACCGTGCGCAAGGTTGCCTGCGGTGCGGCGGAAGTGATTCCGCTGGTCGCCGTGACCAACCTTGCGCGTACGCTGGAGAAGCTGCAGCAGCGTGGATTATGGGTCGTGGGGACGGCGGGCGAAGCCGAGCAATCACTCTACGATCAGGATCTCACCGGGCCCATCGTGCTTATCATGGGTGCCGAGGGTCGCGGTATGCGGCGCCTGACGCGTGAACACTGTGATTATCTGGTACGCCTGCCCATGGCCGGCAGCGTCAGCAGTCTGAACGTTTCTGTGGCGACCGGCGTATGCCTGTTCGAGGCGCTGCGTCAGCGCAAGAGCGCCAAGGTCGCTGGCTGAACGCCTGACCTGCTGATCTGAAACCGATTGACCTTTTTGTGGTCAATCGGTGTCCAGGCCCGTCCGCGGATAGCGGCTTCTCGCCATATTTTGCTTGAGGGCTCCGGGTGCTGCCGGAGCCTTGCTGGGTTAGTTACGCGGCGTCAGGCTCGTACCATGGAGGTTGTATGCAGCAGCGCCCGTCTTTCGAAAGTCTGTTCCGGCTATCCCCGAATGCTTATGTCCTGCTTGATCGTGACCTGGTCATTCTGGATGCGAATGCCGCTTACCTGACGCTTACCGGGCGAAAACTGACGGATATCCAGGGGCAGCGCCTTCATGAAGCCTTCGCTGCCGATCCGCTCAGTCCCGAGATGACCCGAGTGCAAGAGTTGCTCGATTCGTTTGCGCGGGTGCTCAGCCGCAAGGCAGTCGATACGTTGCCGGTGATTCGTTACTCCATCGCGCGACAAACGCCGCTTGGGCCGGTTTACGAGGATCGTTACTGGAGCGCCACGCACACGCCAATCCTGGATGAGCAAGGAGAGGTCGTTGCGATTCTGCAGCACACCTCGGACATTACCGAGCTGCAGGCAATGAAGGATTCGTTGAGTCAGGCGGCAGCCGGTCGGCAGCCCTTGCAGCAGTTGGAGCAAGGCGTAATGTCCCGTGCCAGGCTGCTGCAGTCCGAAGGCGAGCAGCTGCGCCGTCTGTTCGCGCAGGCGCCTGGGTTCGTCTGCTTTCTGCGCGGCCCTGATCATGTATATGAACTGGTCAATGATGCCTATCGGCAGGTCACCGGGCACCGTCAGCTGCTTGGCAAGACGGTTCGCGAGGGATTGCCCGAGATCGAGGGGCAGGCCCTCATCGGTCTGCTCGACGAGGTCTATCGCACCGGTCAGCCGTATGTCGGCAAACGTGTATCGCTGTTCCTGAGACGGCATCCGGACAAGGAGCCACAGGAAGCGATTCTGGATTTCGTTTTGCAGCCGATCGTCGAGAACGACGGCGGGGTCATTGGTATCTTCGTTCAAGGGCAGGATGTGACCGAGCAGCAGCGCAACGAGGCGGAGCTGCAGCGTTATCGCGATCACCTGGAAGAGCTGGTCCGTGAGCGAACCCTGGCGCTGCAGCAAAGTGAGGCCGAGCGACAGGTGGCTGAGCAGGCCCTGCAGCAGGCTCAGCGGTTGGAGGCAGTGGGCAAGCTGACTGGTGGCATCGCGCACGACTTCAACAACATGCTGCAGATCATCGGAGGCAACCTGCAGCTGCTACGGCGTGGTCTCGGTAGCGATCAGACTGCAGCGCGACGGTTGGACTCGGCTGTCAGCGGGGTCGAGAAGGGTGCGCGTCTGGCGTCGCAGCTGCTGGCTTTCGCCAGCCGCCAACCATTGTTGCCGCGCCAGGTGCACTTGCCGGAGCTGCTTGAGCAGATGCGCGAGCTGCTAAATGGGGCGTTGGGGTCGGCGGTACAGCTGGAGCTGGAGGTGCTGGGCGAGCCATGGCCGGTGTTCGCCGATGTCGGCAATCTGCAGAGCGTAGTGTTGAACCTCGCTTCCAACGCGCGCGATGCGATGGCGGGTAGCGGACGTGTGGTGCTGCGTCTGGAGAATCGCCAGCTGGGCGAGGATGCGCCTGGCAACTCGCGTGGCGATTACGTCCTGCTCAGTGTCATCGACGAGGGCGGCGGTATGAGTGACGACGTGCGCGCACGGGCATTCGAACCCTTCTTCACCACTAAGCAGGACTGCAATGCCTCCGGTCTCGGCTTGAGCATGGTTTATGGATTCGTCAAGCAGAGCGGTGGCTTCGTTACGCTGGAGAGCGGCGAGCACGGTGGTACCGCCGTGCATGTGCATTTGCCGCGCTGCGTCGATGACGGGCAGCGGCAGGGCGCGGGAGGTGATCTCTCGGCAGGTCCGGCCAAAGCGGTGGCGGGCGACCCGCAGCCTGACGATGTCGTGGAAAACCCGGCGGCCGATGATGCCAGTCTGAAGATCCTCTTCGTCGAGGATGACCCGACCCTGCGCATGCTTACCGGTGAAGTGATGATGGAGCTAGGGCATCAGGTCGTCGCAAGCGAGACAGCGGAAGAGGCCCTGGAGGCGCTGGGGCAGCAGCCTTTCGACGTGCTGCTGACGGATGTCGGCCTGGCCGGGATGAGCGGAATCGATCTGGCGCGTGAAGCTAGTGCGCGTCACCCGAGGTTATCGCTGGTGATCGCCTCGGGCTATGCGGTCAATGCTTCGGATGTGGGCCTCGATCGGTTGCGTACCATGCTGAAGCCGTACGATATCCACCAGGTTCGCGAGCTGCTCGATGGTATTCGCGCCGAGCGTGCAGCGCTGCGCAACTGAATGTCTAAAGCTGGTTAAATATTCACCAGTTCGCCTTGCGCCGCTGTCAGCCCTTCTCTAGAATGGCGCCCCTTGCCTGGACGGCAGGCGTTTGCGCGCCTACCTGCAAGCAAGACAACAAGT
>DNMQ01000292.1 GCA_003488145.1 Pseudomonas sp. | reverse complement strand
CCGCCGCCGATCATGGTGGTCACGCCGCTCATCAGCGCCTCTTCGATCTGCTGCGGGCAGATGAAGTGAATATGCGAGTCGATGCCGCCGGCGGTGAGGATCATCCCCTCGCCGGCAATCACTTCCGTCGCGGCGCCGATGGCGATGGTCACGTCCGGCTGGATGTCCGGGTTGCCGGCCTTGCCGATGGCGGCGATACGGCCATCCTTGAGGCCGACGTCGGCCTTGACGATGCCCCAGTGGTCGAGGATCAGCGCGTTGGTGATCAGGGTGTCGACCACATCCGCGGCACACAGCTGGCCCTGGCCCATGCCGTCACGGATAACCTTGCCGCCGCCGAACTTCACTTCCTCGCCGTAAGTGGTGAAGTCCTTTTCGACCTCGATCCACAGCTCGGTATCGGCCAGGCGCACCTTGTCGCCGACGGTGGGGCCGAACATATCGGCGTAGGCTTGTCTGCTGATCTTCATCGGGGCTCCTTGGTCGGTCCCTGTATTGGCTCTGCCCTCACCCCAACCCTCTCCCGGAGAGAGAGGGGGCTGATCGGCGTTGGTCCATTCCGTCGCGGTGGCTGCTTTTCTCCCTCTCTCCTTGGGAGAGGGCTGGGGTGGAAGGGGCTTTTAAAGCGCGCCCATCACTCGCCCGGCGAAACCGAACACCCGGCGATCGCCGGCCAGCTCGACCAGTTCCACCTCGCGGCTCTGTCCCGGCTCGAAGCGCACCGCGGTGCCGGCCGGGATGTTCAGACGCATGCCGCGCGTGGCGGCGCGGTCGAAGGTGAGCGCGTCGTTGGTTTCGAAGAAGTGGTAGTGCGAGCCGACCTGGATCGGCCGGTCGCCGCTGTTGGCCACGTTCAGGGTCAAGGTGCGGCGGCCGGCGTTGAGCTCGATGTCGCCGTCCTGGATCTGGTATTCGCCGGGAATCATGGTTGGGACGTCCTGTTCAGGGTCAGTTGCATCATGGTCAGGTCCAGCCAGCGGCCGAACTTGCAGCCGACCTGGCGCATCTGGCCGACATGGATGAAGCCCAGTTGCTGGTGCATATGCACCGAGGCGCGGTTCTCGCTTTCGATAAAGGCGACCATCACGTGCTTTTCCAGCTGCCGGGCGCGCTCGATCAGCGCCCTCATCAGGCTGCGGCCGATGCCGCTGCCGCGGTGGTCGGGGCTCACGTACACCGAGTTCTCCACGGTGTGGCGAAAGCCGTCATGCGGGCGCCATGGGCCGAACGAGGCGTAGCCGGCCACCTGGCCCCCCTCGTCGATGGCCACCAGCACCGGGTAACCCTGATCGTGGCGCTCGGCCAGCCAGACGCGGCGGTTGTCGAGGTCGACGATCCGGTCGTTCCAGATTGCCGTGCTGTTCTGCACGGCATCGTTGTAGATCCGCAGGATGCCTGCGAGGTCGGTGTCCAGGGCGTCGCGTATCTGCACGTTGAGTTCCTTCAAAAGCGGTTCAAGGTCGTTCGCAGTAGACATTGACCCGCGTTTCAGGGAATAGGTTGATGCACGGTGACCAGCTTGGTGCCATCCGGGAAGGTGGCCTCGACCTGGATCTCCGGGATCATCTCCGGCACGCCTTCCATCACCTGCTCGCGGCTGAGCAGGGTGGTGCCGAAGTGCATCAACTCGGCGACCGTTCGGCCGTCGCGCGCACCTTCGAGCAGTGCCGCGGAAATGTAGGCCATGGCTTCCGGGTAGTTGAGCTGCAACCCGCGCGCCAGACGGCGTTCGGCCACCAGGCCGGCGGTGAAGATCAGCAGCTTGTCCTTCTCTCTTGGTGACAGATCCATAACAGCTCCAGTCGTAGGGTGGACGTCGCTTTTCGCATCCACCGGCTCGTGGTCGAGACCACGCAGCGATCATCGGGCGGCACTTGGCAAGCGCCGGCGTAGGGTGGGCAACAGCGCAGCCTTGCCCACCGGTCATTCAGGTACTCCAGATTCGTGGCGGTACCGCCTCGCGGCCCAGAAGTTCAGGGCGTAACAGCCGCCACAGATCGATCAGCCAGGCGCGCGCATGCAGCGCTTCGTCCGCGAGACAGCGCGCGACCACCAAGCCGGGCAGCTGGGTCAGGTCGCCACGCACGCGGCTGGGCGATTCACGGCAGCGCTCCATCAGCTCCGCGTCGATTTCGCCGCTGACGATCAGGGTCGCAAACACCGAACGCCTGTCGAGGCCGATCGGCGAATCCAGCAGGCCGTCGCCGCCGGCGATGCGCTGGCGTTCATGCCAGATGAGCTGGCCATCACGGCGGATATCCAGGCGCGCCTGGAAATGCCCGGCGTCGAAGCGCTCGCCTGCGGCCGGCCGGCCGAGCGCCACCATGTCCCAGTAGAACAGCCGCGCGTCGCCTTCCAGCTCGATGACCGTGCTCAGCTCGGCCTGCGCCGCGGAGTAGACGATGGTCTCCTGCGGTAGCCATTCCAGCGTGGCGCCGGTTTCGACGCGCAGGCGAAGGTCCTGAAACGCCGGGCCGACTGCGCGATACCACTTGGCCGCACCGGGGCTGGTCAGCTGCGCCCAGGCACCGGCGGCAACCGAGGCGCTGATATCCAGCCGATCCCCGCCGGCAATGCCACCCGGCGGGTGCACGATGATGTGCTGACAGACGTCCGGCCCCTCGGGGTAGAGATGCTTCTGCACCCGCAGCGGCCCGCTGTGGCGACGCAGCACCGGCCGCGTGGCGCCGGCGCACAGCGCATAACCGAGCTCGAGCTCGGCATGCCAGTGGGGGGTGAACAGCGGTGCAGGGGCGTTCATGGGCGCAGGCTTTTCGATCTGTCGGTCAGGAAAGCAGAGCAATCGCCATGCCTGTTGTGCGCTGCCCTGGTGCGTCGTCCTGTGGCGCGGCCTGATAGCTCGGTGATGCAGTGCTTTCCGCCGCGAGTTGGCGTCCTGATCAGGCGCCTCTGCTGATGCTCCTGTGCTTCGGGCTGGTGCGTCGAGCTTTTTATGCGCCATTGTGGTGCATTCTTCCGGTCAGATCGCGACCAGCCCGCGTATGCCTTCGGCCTCCATCGTCTCGCCGCGCCCCTGCTGGATGATTTCGCCGCGGCTCATCACCAGGTACTGGTCGGCCAGTTCGGCGGCGAAGTCGTAGAACTGTTCCACCAGAAGGATCGCCATGTCGCCGCGAGCGGCGAGCTTCTTGATCACGACGCCGATCTCCTTGATTACCGAGGGCTGGATGCCTTCGGTGGGTTCGTCGNNGAGGATCAGCAGGCGCGGCTTGCTCGCCAGCGCGCGGCCGATGGCCAGTTGCTGTTGCTGGCCGCCGGAGAGGTCGCCGCCGCGGCGGTGCTTCATTTCCTTCAAAACCGGGAACAGCTCGTAGATGAACTCGGGTACTTCCTTGGCTTCCCTGGCGTTGAAGCGGGACAGGCCCATCAGCAGGTTTTCCTCGACGGTCAGGCGGCCGAAGATCTCGCGCCCCTGCGGCACGTAGGCGATGCCGGCGTGCACGCGCTGGTGCGGCTTGAAGCCGGTGATCGGCTTGCCCTCCCAGTTCACCGCGCCTTCCTTGGCCGGAATCAGGCCCATCAGGCACTTGAGCAGGGTGGTTTTGCCGACACCGTTGCGCCCGAGCAGGCAGGTGACTTCGCCGACCTTCGCCTCGAACGAGAGGCCGCGCAGGATATGGCTACCGCCGTAGTACTGGTGCAGTTGCTGGACTTGCAGCATGTGCGACTCCTTCACTTGGTGGATAAGCCTCTGGCGTTATCCACCCTACGATTAGCTTTGTGATGATGCGGGCATGGGCGTTTGGCGGGCGTAGGGTGGATGACGCTTTACCCATCCACCGTGGAGGACCTCGGTGAATGGCGCCAGTCATCTCCCTGTGAGCGGCTTACCGCCCCAGATACACCTCGATCACCCGCTCATCCGCCTGCACCTGTTGCAGCGATCCCTCGGCCAGCACCTGGCCCTGGTGCAGCACGGTGACGTGGTCGGCGATGGGCCCGACGAAGCCCATGTCGTGCTCGACTACTGTGCGGGAGTGCTTGCGCGCCAAGCTCAT
>DNMQ01000495.1 GCA_003488145.1 Pseudomonas sp. | reverse complement strand
CCGGACTTGGTGCTGGTCGGGTGCTTTTCCGCACCGCAGCAGACGCGCGCCATGGCCTTGATCGCTTCGATCGGGTATTCGCCAGCGGCGCTTTCCGCCGACAGCATCACCGCGTCGGTGTAGTCGAGTACCGCGTTGGCTACATCGGACACTTCGGCACGGGTCGGCATCGGGCTGTGGATCATCGACTCCATCATCTGGGTCGCGGTGATCACTACCTTGTTGTGGCGGCGGGCGTGCAGAATGATCTTCTTCTGGATGCCGACCAGCTCGGCATCGCCAACTTCCACCCCGAGATCGCCACGCGCCACCATCACGCCGTCGCTGGCGCGGATCAGGCCGTCCAGTGCCTCATCGTCGGCGACCGCTTCGGCCCGCTCGATCTTGGCGATCAGCCAGGCGTCGGAGCCGGCTTCGTCGCGCAGGCGGCGGGCCAGGTCCATGTCAGCGGCATCGCGTGGGAAGGAGACTGCCAGGTAGTCCAGCTCGAGATCCGCGGCCAGCTTGATGTCGGCCTTGTCCTTGTTGGTCAGCGCCGGCGCCGTCAGGCCGCCGCCACGGCGGTTGATGCCCTTGTTGTCCGACAGCGGGCCGCCGATCAGCACGGTGCAGTGCAGTTCGTCCGCGGTGGCGTTGTCGACGCGCATCACCACGCGGCCGTCGTCGAGCAGAAGCTCATCGCCGATGCCGCAATCCTTGACCAGGTCCGGGTAATCGATGCCGACCACTTCCTGATTGCCGGCGTCGCGCGGATGGGTCACGGAGAAGCGGAACTGGTCTCCTTCCTTCAGCTCAATGCGCTTGTCGGTGAACTTGGCAATGCGGATCTTCGGTCCCTGCAGGTCTCCGAGCAGCGCGACGAAGCGGCCGTGGCGCGCGGCGATTTCACGCACCAGCTCAGCCCGGGCACGATGCTCGTCGGGGCTGCCGTGGGAGAAATTCAGGCGGGCTACATCCAGCCCGGCGACGATCATCTTTTCCAACACCTCCGGCGAGCTGCTTGCTGGGCCCAGGGTGGCGACGATCTTGGTGCGACGCGGAATCATTCAATTGCTCCTTTTTCTGGCTGGCCCCGAGGCTACTATGCTCGCCGGTTGTAGTCATCGCTCGGCGACCACTACTCTTTGCGTCCGGCTGACGGGCTGTCTGCAGCTTTTTCCAGCTCGGTCGATACAGGGGCATACGGAGGAACCCATGCGCACCCTGATCATCGTTTTCCTGAGTCTTCTGACCGTCGGCTGCAGCAGTCGCCATGCTTTCGATCGCCACCTGGATGCGGCTTACCAGTACTACGAGGCCGACAACTGCGAGCGGGTGATGCAATCACTGTCGCAGGCAGAACGCCGTAGCAAGCCGCGCAGCCAGGTCCAGCCGGAGATTTCACTGTTGCGCGGCCAGTGTCTGGAGCGCCAGGGTCTGTTCGTCGACGCTGGCGAAACCTATCGTTTCATCGTCGAGCGATACCCTGCCAGCGAGTACGCCTATCGCGCCCGCGCGCGCCTGGAGACGCTGAGGCAGCTGGGCCACTATCATGCCGAGGCACCGCCGGTGGTTCAGCCGGCCAAACGTTGATTTCATGAAAGCCATGTGAGGGATCATGCGAGCTTTGCTGATGACCGCCATGCTGCTGCCTGCACTGGCAGATGCGCAGATCTATCGCTGGACCGATGCCAACGGACAGGTTCACTTCGGTCAGCGCCCGGCAGCCGGAGCCGAGCAGGTCGAGGTTCGGCCCCAGGTCGTCGAACGCGACGACCAGACCCGTGAGCGTGAGGCGCGCAGCGAACGATTCTTCGATGCGCGGCGGCAGGAGCAGCAGGCAGCGAGGGAGCAGGCCAGCAAGGCGCGGGCTGCACGAGAGCAGGAATGCCAGGGCTTGCGCAGCCAGTTGTCGCGACTGCAGCTTGGCGGACGTTTTTTTCGTAACGATGCAGCGGGAGAGCGCGTCTACTACAGTGAAAGTGAAGTAGAGGCGGCTCGACAGCGCCTGGCGATGCGTATCAGCCAGGAATGCAGTTGAGCCGACAGGACTCGAATTGCAGGGTTAAGGCTGAAGGCTCCGACGACATGAACATGGCGAACCAGCGTCGTATCCAGCGGCATCAGTTGCCGTACTACCTCAACGTATTCAATCGGTTCACCGAGAAGCCGCTGGGATTCATCGGCAACCTGTCCGAGGGCGGGCTGATGCTGATCAGCCCCTATCCGATGATGCTTGGTGTTCGCTTCGAGATGCGCCTGAAGATTCCGGGCCAGAGCGGTCAACTGCGGCAAGTGGATTTCAGTGCGTTCAGTTTGTGGTCAAGCGAGGATGTGACGCCGGGCAGCTACGACACCGGTTTTTCCCTGATCGACCCGCCTGGGGATATCCGCGAAATGATCGCTGCCCTGCATCACTACTTCAGTTTCCAGCCGATGTTACACATCCCTCTGGCGCATCATGCCAGCCCGGCATCGGATCGATTTACTGACAAGGACTGCTGCCACGGTCTGTGAGCCGCGCTCACAGCGTCCCGGTTTTCTTCCACGCCAGATAACGCCCGATAAGTGCCGGCCCCAGATCGCAAGGCTGGACGTCGAGTACGGGCATGCCATGGGCCGCCAGGCGTTTGTGCAGCGCCTGACGGGCGTTCAGGTAGTCCTGGGCGCCGCAGTAGTCGAGCGCGTCGTCCAGGCTCTGCACCGGCCGCAGGCGCAGCTGGTCCAGCACTTCTTCGCGCAGGCTCACCAACAACACCCGATGTTTGCGTGAGAGCCGCTTCAGCGCCCCGTGCAGCTCGACATCGTCCTCATCGCGCAGGTTGCTCAGCACGATAACCAGTGCCTGGCGCTGTTGCCGGGCCAGCAACCGATCGACCGCTGCACCGTAGTCTGCGGGCTGCTGGGTGGGCTGCAGGTCGTAAAGACCGTTCAGTAACACGTGAAGTTGTTGTTGGCCCTTGGCTGGGGTGACGTGACGCGGCTGTTCGCTGGCGAAGGTGCAGGCGCCCACGGCATCGCCCTGGCGCAACGCGGCATAGGCCAGCAGCAGGGCAGCGTTGAGGGCATGGTCGAAGTGCGTGAGTTCGGCGTCCTGGCTGCGCATACGCCGACCGCAGTCGAGCATCAGCACGATCTGCTGGTCGCGCTCGTCCTGATATTCGCGGGCAATCGGCATGCGTGCCCGCGCCGTGGCTTTCCAGTCGATCTGCCGCAGGGTGTCGCCCTCGCGGAACTCGCGTAGCTGGTGAAATTCCAGCCCCAGCCCGCGGCGCGGTTGCTGGCGGACGCCGAGGCGATTCAACCAGACGTCGATCGCCTGCAGGCTGGCTCCGTGCAACCGAGCGAAGTCGGGATACACCCGGGTTTCGTCGACAAGCTCAAGCTGGCGTCTGCTGCGCCAGAGGCCCAATGGGCTGGCCAGGCGAAGATCGCAGTGCTGGAAGACGAACTGGCCGCGGCGGGTCGGGCGCAGACGGTAGTCGAGTTGGCAATGTTCGGCGGGCTGCAGGCGCATGCGTTGCGGCAGCTGTTCGAAGCTCATGCCCTCAGGCCGGTGGTCGAACAGCTCCAGCTCGATAGCGCGGGAATGTGCGTTGCGCACCAGCAGTTGCACGTTGCTCCAGTGGCCCAGTGGCAGATTTCCCGACAGGCTGCGTTGCAGCGCAGGCGATGGCAGTCGCCTCAGGGCAAAGGCGTCGAGCGATGTCACCGTACCCAGCGCCAGCAACAGGCCCCACCAGGCGGACTGCCAGTGCCCGGCTTCGACACCGAACGCGGCGAGAACGCCAAGAGGAATGGCCACGAGCACCAGCGCGGCCAGCGCAACGAGCAGGCGACGGGATGGCGTCATGCGCGTGGCGCCGCGACCTGATCGAGTAGCTGCTGCAGCACCTGGTCCACCGACAGTCCTTCGATGTCCAGCTCTGCCGACAGGCGCACCCGGTGACGCAGTACCGCCAGCGCGCAACCCTTGATGTCATCAGGCGTGACGAACTCGCCGCCGCGCAGCAGCGCTCTGGCGCGACCACCACGAACCAGCGCGATCGATGCGCGGGGGCCGGCACCCAGCGCCAGCCCCGGCCAGCTGCGAGTGGTGCGGGCAAGGCGCACGGCATAGTCCAGTACCTGATCGTCCAGCGGCAGTTCGCTGGCAATCTTCTGCAGGGCCAGCATATCCCGGGCCTGTACCAGCTGGCGCAGGGCGCTGACGTCGAGCATGTCGGCGCGTGCCGAGCGGGTGACCTGGCGTACCAGCTCCAGCTCTTCGTTCGCCTGCGGGTAGTCCATGCGCAACATCAGCATGAAGCGGTCGAGCTCAGCTTCCGGCAGTGGGTAGGTGCCTTCCTGTTCGATCGGGTTCTGCGTGGCCATGACCAGAAACGGTTGCGGAACCGCCAGGGCCTTGCCTTCCAGGGTGACCTGGCGTTCCTGCATAACTTCGAGCAGCGCGGCCTGAGTCTTGGCAGGCGCACGGTTGATTTCATCGGCCAGCAGGAGGTTAGTGAACACCGGCCCCTTGCGCAGCTTGAACTGCTCGCTCTGCATGTCGTAGACGGCATGGCCGGTGACGTCGCTGGGCATCAGGTCGGGGGTGAACTGGATGCGCGAGAACTCGCCGCCGAAGCAGCGCGCCAGCGCCCGTACCAGCAGTGTCTTGCCCAGCCCCGGCACGCCTTCGATGAGCACGTGGCCGCCGGCGATCAACGCGGTCAGAACGCCATCGATGACGTCGTCCTGGCCAATCACCGCCTTGTGCAGCTCGTCGCGCAGCGCCTGGGCGAGCTGGCTGGCTCGCAGGCGCTGGCTCACCGGGTTGGAGGCCAGAGCAGGGTTGCCGGAATCTGGGATGTGTTCGCTCATAGCGCGTTCCTGAGGGTTTGCAGGTGGGCGACCTGTCGGGTGAATTCGGTAGCCGACAGACGTTGCTGCGGCAGTGGGCGCATGGCCAGCTCGATGCTGGCGATCGGCAGGCTGGAGAGTCGGGCGAGCAGTGGCAGCTGGGCACTCGGCGGAAGCTGTGCGAAGCCCGGATGACGTTGCCCCGCTCGGCGCTGGATGTCCTGTTGCAGCGGCTGCAGCAGACTGTGCTGGCGACCATGGCGCAGCAGGAACTCCGCCGACCCACGCAGGTGTTCCTGCAGCTGGCGACGCGCCGGGTTGAGCGGAGCCTGCAGTGGGCCGAAGCGTTGGCCGGCATGCCAGAGCGCGAACGCCACAAGTAGGCCCAGCACGGTGAGAAGTTCGGGGAAATGGCGGCGCAGCTGTGCGAGCAAGCCGTCGTGTTCGCTGCGGTGCACCAGAGTCACCGCGCTGTCCTGAGTCAGATACCAGAGCAGCCAGGCATGGTCGTACTGATCGATGTTGCGGTTCTGCCAGATCCAGCTATCGGTCAGGGCGGTGATCAGCCCGTCACCGTGCTGCAGTTGCAGCATGTGCGTGGCGCCTGCGCTGTTGGCCCAGGCGTGGGCGCGGTTGTCGGCATCATAGAGGTGAAAGTCGGTATCGAAGGCCAGATAGGCCGGCGCGCTTTCATTCTCCAGATACAGCTTGGTCAGCTGCGGATGCTGTTCGGCTGTGGATGACTGCGGTGTCTGCGCATCATCGTCCAGATCGTCAGCTGCGTACTGCTGCAGATTGAGCCGGTCGAACAGCAGGTCGCCGCTTTTGCCGGTCTCTTCATCCCACAGTCGCTCTGCAACCACGACCAGATGGCCGCCGGCGTTTGCCCAGTCCAGCAGACGCTCGGTCTGCCGCGGGGTCAGGTTGCCGCGGTCACCGAGCAGGAGCAGCGTCTGGCCAGAGGTGGGCAGGGTCTCAAGTCCGGCGATGCCTTCCTGATGCACGACCTGCAGGCCGAGGTCGCGCAGGAACAGTTCGGCGGCCAGGTAGGTGTTGCTGCGCGCCTCTGGGGTCGGGCCGTGCTCGACGACGTCTTCATAGGATTGCAGCTTGCCGGCCAACCAGATGACCAGCAGACCGATCAGCAGGACCGCGGCCGCGGCGAGCAGGCGAGGGCGGAGTCGGTTCATGGCCTCGACTCCTCGGCAAACAGCGCGCGCCAGCCGGCACACAGTTCGTCGCGGACCACGTCTTCGGCGTTCCGGTGCCCGTAGGCCTGGTGCTGCCAATGTTGCGTAAGTTGCTCGGCAAAGCGCGACAGCGGTTCGCGCTGAAGCTGTCGCACGCGCGCCAGCACCTCGCCCTCGGTATGCGCCGCCCTCAACGGCAGCTGGAAATCATGCAGCAGGCGGCTGAGCAAACCGCGATAGAGAAGTGCCAGAGACGCGCGCGGATCCTGCTGCCAGAGTCGTTCGGCCTCGCTGGCAACGTCGTTTGGCAGGCTTTCGGGCGCGACGTCGAGGCCGAACAGCTGCGCGGGTGCAGGTTGGCGGCGCCTGGCCGGCAGCTGTATGCGGCTGCCGAAAGTCTGCAGCCAGTCGCGGTAGCGCCACAGCAGAAGCGCGACCAGCAAGGCCAGTGCGGTCCAGAGTAGGACTTCGAGTGCCTGCGCCAGACTTTCCAGGCTTTCCCACAGCGAGCCACCCTGCAGCAGGCGCTCGAGCAGGCGTGCCAGAGCACCGGGCTCCTGCGGGCTGTCTTGCGCACCAAAGCGCCAACGGGTGACCGTCTCCCGGTGCTGAAAGGGCGGTTGGTCGAGCAGCGCGTCGATTCGTTCGCGGGCCGTCTCGCTGGTCAGTGGCTGATTCAGCAGACGCTCGCTTTCCGGGCCCTGTTGCGCTGTGTCGGCCGTTGGCGCCGCTGCCCAGGCATCGTGCGCTGCGGGCCAGAACAACAGGCCACAGGCAAGCAGCACCGCTGGTGCAGCGCTGAGCAGGCGCTGGCGCAGTCGACGGAAGGCCAGCTCTATGTCCCACGCCTCCAGATGAGTGCGTCGATTGAGATAGAGGCTGAAGCCACAGGCGACATAGATAGGCTCCCAGACGATGAGCACCAGCGCATAGAGCAGGTTGGACAGGTGTTCCAGCCAGAGCCATTCGGCGCTCAGCCCGAGCAGATCCTCCCAGTTCCAGCGCTGTACCAGCTGCGCCGGCAGCAGGAAATACAGCACGCCGAGCAGGCCGAGCCAGAGTGCGCCTTCCAGATGCACGCCGACCACGGTCAGCCAGCTGGGCGCGCGGCCGCTGCGCAGACTGAGCGTGAGCAGGCGTCGCTTGCGTGCTTTGCCGTCGAGCCCCTCGAGCTGCTGCACTGGTAGGTCGAAGCTGCGCGTCGTGCTCAGGCGACGCCAGGTGAGACTGGCCAACAGCTGTGGCCGCAGCAGGCCGGGGAAGGCCCGCAGGCTCTCTCGGAAGTCTGGTGTTTCACCGAACAGTGCTTTGGACAGGATATGCAGCGGCAAGCGCTCGTACAGGGGCTTGAGCCACCAGAACAGCAGCAGCGCCAGACTTGGGTGCTGCCACAGCAGCAGACTGATCAGGCCGAAAAACGGCAGCGTCACGGTCGCCCAGGTCGCCATCAGCAGCTTCGCGTGGCGCCTGGCGAGCAGGGTGCCGAGGTCCAGCGCCTCCCATGGACTGCGCGGGCGGATCGAGACGCTGGCATCACTCAGCTGCATGCTGCGCCCTCCCGGCAAACGCGAAGTAAGCGGCCACGATCAGCCAGAGCAGCGCGCCGACGATGTACTTGATCATGGGCGAGGTCAGGGTCATGGATGACCAGTAGGCCTCGACAAAGGCAGCGATCAGCAAGAACAGGGTGGCCCCGCAGACCAGCTGGATGCCTCGCTTGGCGGCCTGGCGCAGCGCCTCTGCGCGGGTCAGGCGCCCCGGCGCCACCAGCGCTACGCCGAGCTGCAGCCCCGCGGCGCCGGCAAGGGTGATGGCGGTCAGCTCGAACGCGCCATGGCCGATGACGAACGACCAGAACGGCTGGTGGTAGCCGATGGCGCTCAGGTGACCCGCGACGGCGCCGATCGTCAGGCCATTGAACAGCAGGAAGAACAGCGTACCCAGGCCGAACAGCAGCCCGCTGGCGAACGTCTGGAATGCGATGCCGATATTGTTCATCACGTAATAGCCGAACATCAGCCAATCGTCGCCCGAGCCCCGCTCGGCGAAGCGACCCAGGCGGCTGGCGTCCGGGTCGTACATCTGTTCCATCTGTGTGACCTGGTCCGGCGGCAGGATGCTGAACACCAGCTCCGGGAAGGCGAAGACCAAAGCGGCCATGCCGAGCAGGCTGCCGTAGAAGAGCAGGCTTGCTGCCAGTACGTAACGCCACTGCTCACGGACCGAGCGGGCGAAGCCACCGGTGATGAACCCGAGCAGTCGCCCCAGCAATGGACTGCGGTGCCGATAGAACTGCTGATGGCCGCGCAGGGCGAGCTGGCGCAACTGATCGATCAGCTGGCTGCTGTAGCCGCGGGATTCGGCCAGCGCCAGGTGTTGGCAGAGACGGCGGTAGGCGGCGGGGAAGTCGCTGGCCTGGCTGGGACTTGGCTTGCCACGCTCCAGCGCGTCCAGCTGACTGATGAAGTCATGCCAGTCGGCGTGATGCTGGCGTTCGAAGGCGGCCTGCTTCATGGCGCGCCTACCAGTGAGCGGGCGATGCCATGGATCTTTGCCTCGGCGTTCTCACCGGTAACCGCCAGCGGTTCGGCAAGGATCGAAGCCAGCTCCAGACGCCGCTCGGCAGAAAGACTGGCATGACGCTCGGAGAAGGCAATAAGAGCGCGTTGCTCATCGAGACTTAACGCAAAAGGCAGTTTGGCAGCTTCCACCTCCGGCAGCGTCGGGCGCGCTTGTGGTCTTTCCCGGTAGACCACCAGCGTCCCTGCGGCGAGATCGCCGAGACGCTTGAAGGCAGGGTGGCCCAGGCAGCTCAGTGCGCCGAGAAAATAGCCGAACGGCAGCATATCGACGAAGCGCAGCAGGTTGCGCGTCAGCGAGGAGGTCCAGCCGACCGGCGTGCCATCGTCATGCACCACTCGCAAACCCAGCCAGTACTTGCCAGGCGTACGTCCCTGGTTCAGTACTTCGAAGAGCACCATGTACCACCATTGCACGAGGAACAGCAGCAGCGTCCCAAGACCGATACCAAAATTGCCCAGCATCCCCAGGATGATGAAGAGGGCCACCAGGATGGCGGCACGGATCGCCAGGTCGATGGCAAAGGCCAGCGCGCGCGGTACGAGCCCGGCCGGACGCAGGAGTAGATCGATGCCTTCGGGCGTCTCCACGCGATGGCTATTGTCGAGCAGCGATGGTCGGTCGAGAGCTGAAGGCAAGGGTAAAGTCGTCTGAGGCAGGCAAAGGTCGATGCTATGCGGCAAGTGCCGCTGCGGCAATGCGCCTGAGTCGTCTGAGCGGAGGGCAAGCCGGAGGGGTGTGATTATGGCGAAGTGCCTGCTCCTTTGCAGGATGTCGTTCGCATACCCAATGCTGAGCGGACAGATCGGTTGACGCACGCGGCGATGTGCCGCCCTGGCTGATAGACTGCCGCGCTGATCGAGAAGGACTCTCCCGTGAATTCAAGCATCTTCTGGTACGACTTCGAAACCACAGGAATCTCGCCCAGCCGCGACCGTCCGTTGCAGGTGGCGGGTATCCGCACCAACGAGGCGCTCGAGGAAATCGGCGAGCCGCTGAACATCTATTGCCGTCCCTCCGACGACATCCTTCCGCATCCGGCGGCCTGCCTGGTCACTGGGATCACCCCCGCGACCCTCGAACAGAAGGGCTTGTGCGAGGCCGAATTCATTCATCGTCTGCATCAACAGCTGTCGTTGCCTGGCACCTGCGGCGCCGGTTACAACAGCCTGCGGTTCGACGACGAGGTGACGCGCTACAGCCTGTACCGCAACTTCTACGATCCCTATGCCCGTGAATGGCAGGGCGGCAACAGCCGCTGGGATCTGATCGATCTGGTACGCACGGCTTACGCTCTGCGCCCGGAAGGCCTGGTCTGGCCTGAAGAGGAGGGGCGGGTGACGCTCAAACTCGAACGACTGAGCGTGGCCAACGGGCTGGAACATCTGAATGCGCACGACGCGCTATCCGATGTGCGCGCGACCATTGCCCTGGCCAGACTCGTTCGCGATCGGCAGCCGCGGCTGTACGACTATCTCTACAACCTGCGCCGCAAGCAGGCGGTACTTGAGCAGATCCGGTTGCTGGAACCCATGGTGCACGTGTCCGGCCGCTTCTCCGCTGCACGGCATTTTCTCTCGGTGGTCCTGCCGCTGGGCTGGCACCCGCGCAATCGCAATGCGCTGATCGTCTGCGATCTGCAGGCCGGACCGGAGCCGCTCTTGCAGGAAACGGCTGAAACGCTGCGTCAGCGCCTGTATACCCGACGTGACCAGCTCGCCGATGGCGAGTTGCCGGTGCCCTTGAAGCTGGTGCACGTCAACAAGTGTCCCGTGGTGGCGCCGCTCAAGGTTTTGCGCACGCAAGACATCCAGCGCCTTGGTCTGGATATGTCGGTCTGCCATAAGCGTGCAGCGATGCTTCGAGAGCAGCGGCAGATCTGGAGCACCAAGCTCGAAGACATCTATCGTGAAGACTGCTTCGCTGGCACTGATGATCCGGAGCAGCAGCTGTATGACGGTTTTCTCGGGGACCGCGACCGGCGGCTGTGCGACCAGGTCCGTAGCCTGTCACCTGCGGAGCTGGCGAAACAGCCATTCCGATTCGATGATGCGCGCCTCGACGAGCTGTTGTTTCGTTACCGCGCACGTAACTTTCCTGAAGCGTTATCCGTCGACGAGCAAGCGCAATGGCGTCAGTTCTGCCAACAGCGGCTGAGTGATGGGGCATGTGGCGCGCCCAATACCCTCGTGCAGTTCGAGTCGGATATCGAGCAATTCATGATCGGCGCCACGCCGGCACAACGGCAACTGTTGCAGCAATGGCGCGAGTACGGTGAGGGGTTGCGTGAGCGTTACCGCTTGAGCAATTAACTCTTGGGGAGGGCGTATGTTTGTGCGCCACGCCTGAATCGAGCGGGGAAGGAAGAGTGCAGCACAAATAAAAACGCCGTTTCCCGACATCAATGATTAATGTCGAGAAACGGCGTTCGTTATAAACCGTAGCCGCTTAGCCGAGAAGGGTGGCCCAGCTTTCCACGGTGTCGGAGCCCCACTGGGCTTTCCATTCTTTCAGGGTCTTGTGATTGCCGCCTTTGGTTTCAATCACTTCACCGCTGTGTGGGTTTTTATATTGCTTCACGCGGCGGGCGCGCTTGCTGGTCGCGGGAGCTTTTGCAGCGCGAGGGCTCTTGCTGTTGCGAGAGGCTTCAGGATCGAGCAGGGCAATGATGTCGCGCAGGGACTTTTGGTATTCACCCATGAGTTCGCGCAGCTTGCCTTCGAATTCCAGTTCCTTTTTCAGCTTGTCGTCTTCGGACAGCGACTTCAGGCGCTCTTGAAGTTCCTTGATGGCTTCTTCAGTAGCGCGATACTCATTGATAAGTGACATATGACTTCCTTGGGATAGGTTTGAACGCAAGTGGCAGCAATCATAGTCCTGCGTAATCCGCAAGTAAATATAGCCTTGTAAAAAAGCCGCACTACTATTTGAAAGGATATGTGACGCAGGCTAAGAACTGCTATTGCAGCCGTGCGCAGGCTTAAATCAAGCGGAAAGCCTGTTTTATCGGACAAGTTTTTTCGATTGGTTTTTATGCTTTGCATAACAATCCGATGACTGCGAGCCGCGCCGTTTGCGTCATCGCGCATAGTTGGCGCTGCGCCTCGATCTTAATGGCGATGGCTGTGCTTTTGTCTGCTGGGCTAGAATGCCGCATTTCCCATTGAGTCGGAGTAACCGTTGATGCGCACTTTCAGGCTGGTCATTGCCTGTCCCGATGGCGTTGGCATTGTTGCCAAGGTCAGTAACTTTCTTGCCACTTACAACGGCTGGATCACTGAAGCCAACCATCATTCGGATCACCAGAGCGGTTGGTTCTTCATGCGTCACGAGATTCGCGCGGACTCACTGCCTTTCGATCTGGACGGTTTCCGTCAGGCGTTCGCTCCGATCGCTCGTGAGTTTTCAATGGAGTGGCGAGTCACCGACTCCGAGCAACGCAAACGCGTGGTGCTGATGGCCAGTCGCGAATCCCACTGCCTGGCCGATCTGCTGCACCGTTGGCACAGCGGCGAGCTGGACTGCGACATTCCCTGCGTGATTTCCAACCATGACGACCTGCGCAGCATGGTCGAATGGCATGGCATTCCCTACATTCACGTGCCGGTCGACCCCGCCAATAAGCAGGAGGCGTTCGCCGAAGTCACCCGCCTGGTCCGCGAGCAGCGCGCCGATGTAATTGTGCTCGCGCGGTACATGCAGATCTTGCCGTCCGAGCTGTGCGACGAGTTCGCCCAGCGCGTGATCAACATCCATCACAGCTTTCTGCCGTCCTTCGTCGGCGCCAAGCCCTATCACCAGGCCTCGCTGCGCGGCGTGAAGCTGATCGGCGCCACCTGTCACTATGTCACCGAGGAGCTCGACGCCGGCCCGATCATCGAGCAGGACGTGGTGCGCGTTAGCCATCGCGACAGCATCGAGGACATGGTCCGGCTCGGCAAGGACGTAGAGAAGATGGTGCTTTCTCGCGGCTTGCGCTATCACTTGGAGGACCGTGTGCTGGTACACAGCAACAAGACGATGGTGTTCAACTGACATTCGGGAGCATCTGTGACCGATCCCCTCGAGCGTGCCGCAGCCAAGGCGCCGCCCATCATCGGCAGTGGTTGTACACAGCGATACGATCCTGAGGCGCTGTCGCCCGAGCAGGGCGCCGAGTTCGCCGATGCCGCAGCGCTATGGGCCGAGCTTCAGGCTGAGCAGGGCAATGCAGGTCGGCAATCGAGGGCATCGACGGCCGACGAGAGCGCCCCATCCGGGGCGCGCGAGCACGACAAGGAGGCGGGTTGATGAAGGCTGCAATTGATCGTCTGGTACTCGGCGCTGATGCGACGGGTGAACCGAACAGCCAGTCCCTGCGCTTGGCCAATCGGCACGGGTTGATTGCCGGAGCCACCGGCACCGGCAAGACAGTGACCTTGCAACGTCTGGCCGAGCAGTTCAGCGATGCCGGAGTTGCCGTGTTCGCTGCCGACATCAAGGGCGATCTCTGTGGCCTGGGTGCTGCCGGTGCACCGCAAGGCAAGATCGCCGAGCGGATCGCCAGCATGCCCTGGCTGAACCATCAGCCGCAGGCGTACCCGGTAACCCTGTGGGACGTGCATGGTCGTAGCGGCCATCCGCTGCGTACTACGTTGAGCGAGATGGGGCCGCTGCTGCTGGGAAGCCTGCTGCAGCTCACCGACAGCCAGCAGGCCGCTTTGTACGCGGCGTTCAAGGTGGCAGACCGCGAAGGCCTGCTGTTACTCGATCTGAAGGACCTCAAGGCGCTGTTGGCTCACCTCAAGGCTGAGCCGCAGTTGCTCGGCGAGGACGGTGCATTGTTTACCGGTGCATCGTCACAGGCCCTGCTGCGACGCCTGGCAACGCTCGAACAGCAGGGCGCCGAGGCGCTGTTCGGTGAGCCAGCCCTGCAACTCGAGGATCTGTTGCACCCCGCGGCGGACGGCCGAGGTCCCATCCATCTGCTCGATGCCAGCGTACTGGTGCATGAGGCGCCCAAGGTTTATGCGACCTTCCTGCTATGGCTGCTTGCCGAACTCTTCGAGCAGCTTCCGGAGCGGGGCGATGCCGACAGGCCTTTGCTGGTCCTGTTCTTCGATGAGGCGCACCTGCTGTTTGGCGATACGCCCAAGGCGTTGCAGGAGCGGCTGGTGCAGGTGGTGCGGCTGATTCGTTCGAAAGGTGTTGGCGTCTATTTCGTCACTCAGTCCCCAGCCGATCTGCCTGACCAGGTACTGGCGCAGCTGGGGCTGCGAATCCAGCATGGTTTGCGGGCATACACCGTCAAGGAGCAGAAAGCACTGCGCTCGGTGGCTGACGGATTTCGTGCGAACCCGAACTTTGCGACGCTGGATGTGCTGACCCAGTTGGGCATCGGCGAGGCCCTGGTCGGTGGGCTCGAGGCGAAAGGCACGCCGGCGATGGTGCAGCGAGTCTCGATCGCGCCGCCACAGTCGCGAGTGGGGCCGCTGAGTGAAGCTGAGCGCATGCAGCTTATCGCGAGGTCCAGCTTGCGTGGCCGTTATGACAAGCCCGTCGACCGTGAGTCGGCCTACGAAATACTGAGTGCTCGGGCCATGCAGGCAGTCGAGGAGGCTGAGCGTCCGGTCGAGAAGCCTGCGCGAGGCAAGAGCAGTGCAGGCAGCGATCTGGGGGATCTGGCCGGACGAGTCGTCAAAAGTGCGTTGAGCCAGGCTGCCAGTCAGTTGGGGCGTCAGTTGGCCAGAGGGTTGCTCGGCTCGTTACTCGGCGGTAAGCGCTGACTTATCGGCGCTCTTCAGTTCACTACTGCTGTTTGTATTGGCTGCGCTAGTTGACTTCCTGACCTGCACGGAGGTCAGGATCAGGCTTGCCCAGTTGCCGCGCTTTCACAATCGGCATGTTTTTCCTGTTCGAGCTTCTGCAGTTCCCGCTGAAACACTTGATCAAGCACAGTGGGTTTCTTGCGCCACGGCTTGCGCTCGGGTTCGCGTTCAGCCGCGTAAGTCGTAATTTCACCACCATAGACATTGGTAAAGCGCTGCGCCTGGCGCTCAAGTTCGGCGCGCAGTTCGTCTTTCGTCACGTAAGGATCCTGTTTTTCTAGTTTGAATTAAGACGCCTCTGAAAATGAATGACGCGTCTTTGGTTGTAACCGAAGTTTTCAGTTGCAACAGAGTCGAGCTTATGTGCGTGAGACTGGAGGTCAACTGAAAAGGTTTAAGCAATTACGTGGCAGGCGGCAGATTCGAGCAGTAGTTCAAAAAAACCAGGTTATCTGCGGCATTGACACTACGTTTGCGGCAAGGCGCTACACGGATTTCCGCAAGTATGCGCTTTCAGGTACGCACAGAGCCAGAAATCGAGCAAAGAAAAACCCGCCGAAGCGGGCTTTCCTCTCGTTACTTGGCGAACATTAACGGGCAACTTTGGCTTCGTTGCTCTGTTCGGCGCGGCCGTAAACGTCATCAAAGCGCTCGATGTCGTCTTCACCCAGATAGCTGCCGGACTGGACTTCGATGAT
>DNMQ01000126.1:8061-11421 GCA_003488145.1 Pseudomonas sp. | reverse complement strand
CCCTTCATGCCCATGGCCACGCCGACATCTGCCTGCTTCAGCGCTGGCGCGTCGTTGACCCCATCGCCGGTCATGGCGACCACCTCGCCATTGGCCTGCAGCGCACGCACCAGGCGCAGCTTGTGTTCCGGACTGGCGCGGGCGAACACCCGGGCCTCGGCGACGGCCTGGCGCATGGCCGCTTCATCCATCAGCTCCAGCTCCGGCCCGGTGATCGCTTTGATGTCATCCCCCATGCCCAGCTGTCTGGCAATGGCACTGGCAGTGACGCCGTGGTCGCCGGTAATCATCACCACACGAATGCCAGCTGCACGGCACTGTGCCACCGCACGGATCGCCTCGTCACGCGGCGGATCGATAATGCCGACCAGCCCGAGCAGTGTCAGCTCGCTGGCAACGTCGGCATGCTCGATCGCTTCCTTGCCGGCCGGCAGCCTGCGCCGCGCCAGGGCCAGCACGCGACGACCGGCCCGCGCCTGCGCCTCGACCTGTTCATGCCAGTGCGACTGATCCAGCAGCCGCTCCTGGCCGTCGGCCTCAAGCTGCCGCGCGCACATGGCCAGGACCCGTTCCGGCGCGCCCTTGACCAGCACTTCGCTGCCGCCTTCGCAGGCGTGCAGAGTCGCCATGAAGCGGTGTTCCGACTCGAAGGGAATCACGTCCAGCCGCGGGCGGTCGACGTGGAGGTTGGCCGGCGACAGTCCTGCCTTCATCGCCAGGGTCAGCAACGCGCCCTCAGTGGGGTCGCCGGCAAGGGTCCACAGTCCGTCCTTCTCGTGCAGGCTGGCGTCGTTGCACAGCGCCGCGGCTTCGGCAAGCGCGCTGGCTGCCGGCGTGCGCGCTGCCAGGGCCGCCGGTTCGACTGCGTCGCCCTCGAACAGCAACGCACCTTGCGGTGAATAGCCCGCGCCTTCGACCTCCAGTGCCTGCCCGGCGCAGATCACTTCCTGCACCGTCATCTCGTTGCGCGTCAGGGTGCCGGTCTTGTCCGAGCAGATCACCGTCACCGAGCCCAGCGTCTCCACCGCCGGCAGGCGCCGGATCACTGCATTGCGACTGGCCATACGCTGCACGCCGATGGCCAGGGTGATGGTCATGATCGCCGGCAGCCCCTCGGGGATCGCCGCGACCGAAAGCCCCACCGCCGCCATGAACATCTCACCGGCGCCCATGCCCCGCACCAGCGTGCCGAACAGGAACAGCAGAGCGCCCGCGGCCAGGATCACGGCTGTCAGCGCCCGGCCAACATCGGACATCTTGCGCAGCAGCGGCGTGGTGCCCTGTTCGACCGATTCCAGCATCGTCCCGATACGCCCGATCTCGGTCGCCGCGCCCGTGGCGACCACCACCGCACGCGCCTGGCCCTGGGTCACCAGCGTGCCGGCATAGCCCATGCAAAGCCGATCACCGATGGAAGCATCGGCGGCCACGGCCTCGACCTGCTTGTCGACTGGCACCGACTCGCCGGTCAACGCCGCCTCGTCGATACGCAGGTTGCGCGCCTGCAGCAGCCGCACGTCCGCCGGCAGGCTGTCGCCGGAAGCCAGCAGTACCACATCCCCGGGCACCAGCTCAGCGGCATCGAGGTCCTGCTGGCGGCCATCGCGCAACACCACCGCGTGCGGCGCCAGCAGATGCCGAATCGCCTGCAGCGCTTTTTCCGCCTTGCCCTCCTGAACGAAGCCGATCACCACGTTGACCACCACCACCGCCAGGATCACGAAGGTGTCGACCAGATGCCCCATCAGGCCGGTTACCAGCGCCGCGGCGATCAGCACATAAAGCAGAAGATTGTTGAGATGACGCAGCAGGCGCTGCCAGACACTCGCCGGCTTGGCCTCATCGAGCCGATTGGGACCGTATTGCAGCAGACGCTGCCGGGCCTGTTCGTGGCTGAGGCCGGCGCTCGAGGACTCCAGTTCGAGCAACGCCTCATCGCTCTGCCGAGCATGCCAGCGGTTCGACTGTGTTTGCGGGTCGGGCATTGGATCCCCCTGATCTTGATTCGATGATGCCGGAAGCACCGGCAACGCTGGCCCATCAGAGCCGAAACAGCGCCCCTATGACCACCGCCGCGAAACCGCTTGCAACACTCGCACGACGACCAGATGTCGCACCCCAGCATTGCTGCACGCGCGCGTCGCAGCCGCGCTATTCTTGCCGGTCAGTCATGACCTACCGAGGACGCAGCATGCAAAAAAAAGCACTCATCATCGGCGCTTCCCGCGGTCTGGGCCTTGGCCTGGCGAAACAGTTCTGCGCCGCAGGCTGGCAGGTGATCGCCACGGTGCGCAACCCGCAGCACGCCGAAGCCCTCAGCCAGATACCGCAGGTGCGCGTCGAAACGCTGGATATGGACGATGCAGGCAGCGTAGACCAGCTGGCCGCCCGCCTGGCCGGTACCAGACTCGACGTGCTATTCGTCAATGCCGGCGTTGCCGGGCCGCAGGACAAACCGGCCACGCAAGCCACTCAAACAGAAGTCGGCCAGCTGTTCTTCACCAATGCCGTCGCTCCGGTGCGCCTGGCCGAGCGGTTGCTGCCGCTGGTCGATCCTGCGCAGGGCGTGATCGTCTTTATGAGTTCCATCCTCGGCAGCGTCGAAACCGGTCCGGGCATGGGCATGGACCTGTACGGCGCGAGCAAGGCCGCGCTGAATCACATGACCCGTACCTTCGTCGCCGGACTGGGCGAGACCCGGCTGACCGTGTTGTCGATGCATCCCGGCTGGGTCAAGACCGACATGGGCGGCGACCAGGCGCCACTGGATGTCGAGACCAGCACGCGCGGTATGCTCGAGCAGGTTACCCAGGCCATTGGACAGGGTGGGCATCGGTACCTGGATTACCAGGGCAATCCGCTGCCCTGGTAATGACGGCCACAAGGCTTATCTCGGGAGTTGGATTGGCCGCTCCCACTACCCAACCCTTGGCAGCCCTGTGACAAACCCACCCCAAACCCTTTATCTTCCTCTCCCGGCGAGGCATCCACCGCTCCGCCTCCTGGATCAGCAGACAGGGCATAACTGAGCTGGCTACTCTGAACTCAACCATTCAGGAGAAAGCCGGCCATGGCTGCTCATCGAATCTGGATCAAGAACCCCCTCGCCCTCTTCACTGCCAACGACCAGAAAGCCCAACGCGGACTGGTGATCGAAGACGGTGTCATCACCGAACTGCTTGCCGCCGGCGCCACGCCCACGCTGCCGGTGGATGAAACCTTCGACGCCCGTGAACACGTGGTATTGCCGGGGCTGATCAACACCCACCACCACTTCTACCAGACCCTGACCCGCGCCTGGGGGCCGGTGGTCAACGAGCCGCTGTTCAACTGGCTGCTGACCCTCTACCCGGTCTGGGC
>DNMQ01000126.1:0-7831 GCA_003488145.1 Pseudomonas sp. | reverse complement strand
TCGGTCACCACCGACATCATGCGGACCTGCGCAGAGCTGGCCGAAGCGCGGGACGTGCGTCTGCATACCCACCTGGCCGAGACCCTGGACGAACAGGAGTTCTGCGCGAAACGCTTCGGCATGCGCACCGTGGACTACCTGCAGAGCGTCGGCTGGCTCGGCCCGCGGACCTGGCTGGCGCACGGCATTCACTTCAATCAGGTGGAGATTCACCGCCTGGGCGCGGCCGGGGTCGGCATCTGTCATTGCCCAAGCTCCAACATGCGCCTGGCCTCCGGTATCTGCCACACGCTGGAGCTTGAAGACAAGGGCGCCATCATCGGCCTGGGCGTCGACGGCTCGGCCTCCAACGATGCCTCCAACATGATGCTCGAGGCGCGCCAGGCGCTGTTCATCCAGCGCTTGCGCTACGGCGCCGAGAAGATCACGCCAGAGAAGGTCCTCGGTTGGGCCACCCACGGTTCCGCGCGCCTGCTCGGGCGCAGCGACATCGGTGAACTGGCGGTCGGCAAGCAGGCCGACCTCGCCCTCTTCAGGCTCGACGAACTGCGCTTCTCCGGCAGCCACGATCCCGTCGCCGCGCTGCTGCTGTGCGCCGCCGACCGAGCCGACCGGGTGATGGTTGGCGGCAAGTGGCGCGTCATCGATGGCCAAGTCGAAGGCCTCGACGTGCAGGGTCTGATCGCCGACCACCAGCAGGCGGCCCGGCAGCTGGTAAACGGCTAATCGGCAATGATCGAGGCTTGCACCAAAGCTGGGCGCCGTGGATTACTGGCGCACCAGCGCAAGCCTCGACCAGGCATCAGCGTCGAGTCGAAGCGCCCGCAATCCGGCACAACGAAGGTATCTGTCCAGTTGGTCAGCTTTTTGCTAACCAGCTATCAGCCAACACAGGCTCTGTAGCTAGACAAACAGGAGCGTCATCCGCCATGCAGAACAACTCTCGGAAAACCCTGCTGCGCGCCCTCGCCGCAGCGATCGGCTTCAGCGCCGCACTGACGACCGCCGCGGCGTCGGCCGCCGATCCGTTGAAGGTCGGCTTCGTCTACATCGGCCCGATCGGCGACCACGGCTGGACCTACCAGCACGAGCAGGGCCGCAAGTACATGGACGAAAAACTGGGCGACAAGGTGCAGACCAGCTTCGTCGAGAACGTACCCGAAGGCGCCGATGCCGAGCGGGTCATCCGCAACATGGCCAAGAGCGGCTACGACCTGATCTTCACCACCTCGTTCGGCTACATGAACCCGACGATCAAGGTCGCCAAGCAATTCCCCAAGGTCACCTTCGAGCACGCCACCGGCTACAAGCAGGCAAAGAACGTCGGCACCTACCTGACCCGTTCCTATGAGGGCCGCTACGTCGGCGGCTTCCTCGCGGCGAAGATGACCAAGACCAAGAAGGTCGGCTACATCGCCTCCTTCCCGATTCCGGAAGTGATCCGCGACATCAACGCGATCCAGCTGGCGCTGGACAAGTACAACCCCGGCACCGAGATCAAGGTGGTGTGGGTCAACACCTGGTTCGANNTACGCCTCGGACATGCAGCACTTCGGGCCGAAGGCCGTGCTGACTTCAATCGTCAACGACTGGGGCCCGCACTACACCAAGTCCGCCGAAGCGGTGATGGCCGGCAACTGGAAGGCCGAGGACTTC
This sequence comes from Pseudomonas sp., assembly GCA_003488145.1. Classification (GTDB taxonomy): domain Bacteria; phylum Pseudomonadota; class Gammaproteobacteria; order Pseudomonadales; family Pseudomonadaceae; genus Stutzerimonas. The sequence continues at coordinate 6,175 of DNMQ01000126.1, read as the reverse complement.
TGGGGCGGGCTGGCCCAGGACAGCATCAGCCTACCGATCAGCGATCTGGTGCCGGCGGATGTGAAGACCGAAGCCGAGCAGATCATCGCCCGCATCAAGAGCGGCGAGTTCCACCCGTTCACCGGCCCGATCAAGGACCAGGCTGGCGAAGTGCGCATCGCCGAGGGCGAAACCGCCAGCATCAAGGACCTCGCCTCGATGAATTACTACGTCGAAGGCGTGAAGGCTGAAATGCCGAAGTAAGCGTTACCCGCGCCGGCCCCGCCCGGCGCACTGCGGAATCTGCGTGCCGTCCCGCCGCCTGGCGAACCGCACGCAGGGGCATTGCCCTCGAAAGCCGCCGGTACGAGAAGACCGGCGGCGCCGTACCGGAGTCAGCCATGAATTCACTGCCCATCATCGATATTTCCCCGCTCTATAACGCCGACGAGGCCGGCCATCTGGCCGTCGCCGAGGCGATCGACCGCGCCTGCCGCGAGTGGGGCTTCTTCTACATCAAGGGTCATCCGATCAGCGCCGAGCGCATCGCCACCCTCACCGACCATGCCCAGCGTTTCTTTGCGCTGCCCGCCGAAGAAAAGCTGAAGATCGACATCACCAAGAGCCGCCACCACCGCGGCTACGGTGCCGTCGCTACCGAGCAGCTCGACCCGAGCCAGCCGTGTGACCTCAAGGAAACCTTCGACATGGGTTTCCATATGCCTGCAGATCACCCGGAAGTGCTGGCCGAAAAGCCGCTGCGCGGACCCAACCGTCATCCGCTCCAGATCGAAGGCTGGACCGAGCTGATGGAGGGCCATTACCGCGACATGCAGGATCTCGCCTGCACCCTGCTGCGTGCCATCGCGCTCGCCCTGGGCATCGAGCGGGACTTCTTCGACAAGCGCTTCGTCGAGCCGATCAGCGTGTTCCGCATGATCCACTACCCGCCCCGGCAGACGGCAACTAGCGCCGATCAGCAAGGCGCCGGCGCGCACACCGACTACGGCTGCGTCACCCTGCTCTATCAGGACCAGGCCGGCGGCCTGCAGGTGCAGAACGTCAAGGGCGAATGGATCGACGCGCCGCCCATCGAAGGCACCTACGTGGTCAACATCGGCGACATGATGGCGCGCTGGAGCAATGATCGTTACAAGTCGACGCCACATCGCGTGATCAGCCCGCTGGGCGTGGATCGCTATTCGATGCCATTCTTCGCCGAGCCGCACCCGGACACCGAAATCAGCTGTCTGGCCGGCTGCTACAGCGACGACAACCCACCGAAATACCCCAGCACCACCTGCAGTCGGTACATGCTCTCGCGCTTCGCCGAGACCTACGCCTACCGACGGCAGGGCGAGGCCGAATCGGCCTGAGCGGGCTTTACTTGCAGTAGGAAAAACCGGGCGATGGCCACCTAGCCCCCGCCCAACCTGCGCGCGCATGCCGCATTGACTTTTGAGTCAGGAATAAGTTGACCGAAAAGTCAGATAGCGATAATTTGCGCGTCAGAACAACAACAGTCGGAGGCACCGCCTTGATCCAGTTTCTCCTCAATCGTGAGCTGCGCAGCGAGCAGACTCTCGACCCCAACACCACGGTGCTGCAGTACCTGCGCGAACACCGCGGCAAGACGGGCACCAAGGAAGGCTGTGCCTCCGGCGACTGTGGCGCCTGTACCGTCGTGGTCGGCGAACTGGTTGGCGATCGGCTGCGCTACCGCACTCTAAATTCCTGCCTGACCTTCGTCTGCGCCCTGCACGGTAAGCAACTGATCACCGTCGAAGACCTCAAGCATCAGGGTCAACTGCACAGCGTCCAGCAGGCCATGGTCGATTGCCACGGCTCGCAGTGCGGCTTCTGTACTCCCGGCTTCGTCATGAGCCTGTTCGCCTTGCAGAAGAATCGCGGCGACGGCGTGCAAACCTACGATCCACACCAGACCCACGAAGCCCTGGCCGGCAACCTCTGCCGCTGCACCGGCTATCGCCCGATTCTCGAAGCCGCCGAGCAGGCCTGCTGTGCTAAGCAGCCGGACCAGTTCGATGCCCGCGAAGCCGAGACCATCGCCCAGCTGCAGCGCATCGCGCCGCGTGAAACGGCCGAACTCAGCGACGGCGAAAAGCGCAGCCTGTCGCCGCTGACCATCGCTGAGCTGGCCGAGCTGTATGCCGCCAATCCGCAAGCGCGGCTGCTCGCCGGCGGCACCGACTTGGCCCTGGAGGTCACCCAGTTCCATCGCGAGCTGCCGGTGATGATCCATGTTGGGCAGATCACCGAGATGAAGCAGGTCCAGATCACCGACCGCCATATCGAGATCGGTGCAGCCGCACCGCTGACCGACTGCTACGCCGCGCTGGCTGCCGATTACCCGGACTTCGGCGATCTGCTGCAGCGCTTCGCCTCGCTGCAGATCCGCAATCAGGGCACGCTGGGCGGCAACATCGGCAACGCCTCGCCCATCGGCGATGCCCCACCGCTGCTGATCGCCCTGGGCGCCGAGGTCGTGCTGCGCAAGGGCGATGTCAGCCGTACCCTGCCGCTGGAAGATTACTTCCTCGACTACAAGGTCACCGCACGCCAACCTGGCGAGTTCATCGAACAGATCATCGTGCCGCGCGCCACGCCGGATCGCCTGTTCCGTGCCTACAAGGTTTCCAAACGACTGGACGACGACATCTCCGCGGTCTGCGCCGCGTTCGATCTCAAAATCACTGATGGCATGATCGCCGATGCCCGCGTCGCTTTTGGCGGCATGGCAGCGATCCCAAAACGCGCCGCGGCCTGCGAGGCGACCCTGAACGGCGCGCCCTGGAACCAGCAAACCGTGGAGGCGGCCTGCGATGCGCTGGCCGAGGACTTCACGCCCCTGACCGATTTCCGCGCCAGCCGCGAATATCGCCTGCTGGTCGCGCAGAACCTGCTGCGTAAATGCTTCCTCGAACAACACGCACCGAAAACCGAAACGAGGGTGACCGCTTATGTCTAACCACGTAACCACCCGCACTCAGGAAGAAATCGCGGCGCTGTTTACCAAGGATCTGGTCACCGGCGTCGGCAAGAGCGTCAAGCACGACAGCGCGCCCAAGCATGTCTCTGGCGAGGCGGTGTACGTCGACGACCGCCTGGAGTTTCCCAACCAGCTGCATATCTATGCGCGCATGAGCGACCGGGCCCACGCCCGCATCGTCCGCGTCGACACGGCGCCGTGTTATGAAGTGCCGGGCGTGGCCATCGCCATTACCGCTCAGGATGTACCCGGGCAGCTGGATATCGGCGCTGTATTGCCCGGCGATCCACTGCTGGCCGACGGCAAGGTCGAGTACATCGGCCAGCCGGTGATCGCCGTCGCGGCCGACAGCCTGGAAACCGCGCGCAAGGCGGCCATGGCCGCAATCATCGAATACGAGGATCTGGAGCCGGTGCTCGACGTGGTCGAGGCGCTGCACAAGAAGCACTTCGTGCTCGACAGCCACACCCACAAGCGCGGCGATTCGGCCACCGCCCTGGCCAGCGCGCCGCGCCGGCTGCAGGGGTCGCTGCACATCGGCGGGCAGGAGCACTTCTACCTGGAGACCCAGGTGTCCTCGGTCATGCCCACCGAGGACGGCGGCATGATCGTCTACACCTCGACGCAGAACCCCACCGAGGTGCAGAAGCTCGTCGCTGAGGTGCTCGGCGTTTCGATGAACAAGATCGTCATCGACATGCGTCGCATGGGCGGTGGCTTTGGCGGCAAGGAAACCCAGGCAGCCGGCCCGGCGTGCATGTGCGCAGTGATCGCACACCTCACCGGCCGGCCGACCAAGATGCGCCTGCCACGCATGGAAGACATGACCATGACAGGCAAGCGTCACCCGTTCTACGTCGAATACGACGTCGGCTTCGATGACGACGGCCTGCTGCACGGTATCGAGATCGACCTGGCCGGCAACTGCGGCTACTCGCCGGACCTCTCCGGCTCCATCGTCGACCGCGCCATGTTCCACTCCGACAACGCCTACTACCTGGGCGACGCCACCATCCACGGCCATCGCTGCAAGACCAACCTCGCCTCGAACACCGCCTACCGCGGCTTCGGCGGCCCGCAGGGCATGGTCGCCATCGAGGAAATCATGGATGCCGTGGCCCGCGAGCTGGGCAAGGACCCGCTCGAGGTACGCAAGCGCAACTACTACGGCAAGACCGAGCGCAACGTCACCCACTACTACCAGACCGTCGAGCACAACATGCTCGAGGAGATGACCGCCGAGCTGGAAGCCAGCAGCGAATATGCAAAGCGACGCGAAGAGATCAGCGCATTCAATGCCGCGAGCCCCATCCTGAAGAAGGGCCTGGCGCTGACCCCGGTGAAATTCGGTATCAGCTTCACCGCCAGCTTTCTCAACCAGGGTGGCGCGCTGGTGCACGTCTACACCGACGGCAGCATCCACCTGAACCATGGTGGCACCGAGATGGGCCAGGGTCTGAACACCAAGGTGGCCCAGGTGGTGGCCGAGGTGTTCCAGGTCGACATCGAGCGCATCCAGATCACCGCGACCAACACCGACAAGGTGCCGAACACCTCGCCGACTGCCGCCTCCAGCGGCACCGATCTCAACGGCAAAGCGGCGCAGAACGCGGCGCAGACCATCAAGCAGCGACTGGTGGAGTTCGCCGCGCGCAAGTGGCAGATATTCGAAGAAGACATCGAGTTCAAGAATGGTCAGGTGCGCCTGCGCGACCAGTACATCAGCTTCGACGAGCTGATCCAGCAGGCCTATTTCGGCCAGGTTTCGCTGTCGTCCACCGGATTTTACCGCACACCGAAGATCTACTACGACCGCAGCCAGGCGCGAGGACGGCCGTTCTACTACTTCGCCTACGGCGCGGCCTGTTCGGAAGTGATCGTCGATACCCTGACCGGCGAATACAAGATGCTACGCAGCGACATCCTGCATGACGTCGGCGCCTCGCTGAACCCGGCCATCGATATCGGCCAGGTCGAAGGCGGCTTCGTCCAGGGTCTGGGCTGGCTGACCATGGAAGAGCTGGTCTGGAACGACCAGGGCAAGCTGATGACCAACGGCCCGGCCAGCTACAAGATCCCGGCGGTAGCGGACATGCCGCTGGATCTGCGCGTGAAGCTGGTGGAGAACCGCAAGAACCCCGAGGACACCGTGTTCCACTCCAAGGCCGTCGGCGAGCCGCCGTTCATGCTCGGCATCTCGGTCTGGTGCGCGATCAAGGATGCCGTCGCCAGCCTGGCCGACTACCGGGCGCAGCCGCAGATAGATGCTCCGGCGACGCCCGAGCGCGTGCTCTGGGGCGTGGAACAGATGCGCAAGTTGAAGCAGGCGGCGAGCAAGCCTGCGGCAACGCAGACGACCCCGGCCTGACGTAGGGTGGACAACGCTGTGCTTGTCCACCGTTAGCGCAACACGAACGTCCCGGTGGCGGCGCTTTGCACGCGCCACCGGGCGATACGAAGGACAGAACCATGAGCAACACGGCCTGGATCGAAGCACTCGCCGACCTGCAACAACAAGGCGAACCCTGCGTGCTGGTGACCATCATTGAGGAGCGCGGCTCCACGCCGCGCAACGCCGGCTCGAAGATGGTAGTCAGCCGTGAGCGCCTGTACGACACCATCGGCGGTGGCCATCTTGAATACAAAGCCCAGCAGATCGCCCGCGAAATGCTGGAAAAGCGCAGCCGTGACACCCGCCTCGAGCGTTTCTCCCTCGGCGCCAGCCTCGGTCAGTGCTGCGGTGGCGCCACGGTGCTGCTATTCGAGCCCATGGGCCAGCCGCAGGCGCATATCGCCGTGTTCGGTGCCGGGCATGTCGGGCGCGCGCTGGTGCCGCTGCTGGCCAGCCTGCCGTGCAAGGTGCGCTGGATCGATTCGCGCGATAACGAATTCCCCGCCGAGATTCCGCGCGGCGTGGAAAAGGTGGTCAACGACGATGTGGTCGAGGAAGTGGATAACATGCCCGCCGGCAGCTACTTCATCGTCATGACCCACAATCATCAGCTCGACCTGGAGCTGACCGCCGCGATCCTTTCGCGCAACAATTTCACCTACTACGGGCTGATCGGCTCGAAGAGCAAACGCGCCAGGTTCGAACACCGCCTGCGCGACCGTGGCTTCGGGGCCGAAACGGTGCAACGCATGCGCTGCCCTATGGGCATCGCGGAGGTGAAGGGCAAGCTGCCG
>DNMQ01000117.1:2067-6087 GCA_003488145.1 Pseudomonas sp. | reverse complement strand
CGCGGCGAGATCGCCCTTCGAGTTCTGCGCGCCTGCAAGGAACTGGGCATCAAGACCGTGGCTGTGCACTCCACTGCCGACCGTGACCTGATGCACGTGTCGCTGGCCGACGAGTCCGTCTGCATCGGCCCGGCCGCCTCTGCCAAGTCCTACCTGAGCATCCCGGCACTGATTGCCGCTGCCGAAGTCACCGGCGCCGACGGCATTCATCCCGGCTACGGCTTCCTCGCCGAGAACGCTGACTTCGCCGAACAGGTGGAGAAGTCCGGCTTCACCTTCATCGGCCCGACCGCCGACGTTATCCGCCTGATGGGTGACAAGGTGTCCGCCAAGGACGCGATGAAGCAGGCCGGCGTACCGACCGTTCCGGGTTCTGACGGCCCGCTGCCGGAAGACGAGAAGGAAGCGCTGCGGATCGCCCGCGAGGTAGGCTATCCAGTGATCATCAAGGCCGCCGGTGGCGGTGGTGGTCGCGGCATGCGCGTGGTGCACAAGGAAGAGGACCTGATCGCCTCGGCCAAGCTGACCCGCAACGAAGCAGGCGCAGCCTTCGGCAATCCGATGGTTTACCTCGAGAAGTTCCTGACCAACCCGCGCCACGTGGAAATCCAGGTCCTGGCCGACGGTCAGGGCAACGCCATCCACCTCGGCGATCGCGACTGCTCGCTGCAGCGCCGTCACCAGAAGGTGATCGAGGAGGCTCCTGCCCCGCTGATCGACGAAGAAGCCCGCCGCAAGGTCCAGGCCCGCTGCGTCAAGGCGTGCATCGATATCGGCTACCGCGGCGCCGGTACGTTCGAGTTCCTCTATGAAGACGGCAACTTCTACTTCATCGAGATGAACACCCGCGTACAGGTCGAGCATCCGGTTACCGAGATGGTTACCGGCATCGATATCGTCAAGGAGATGCTGCTTATCGGTGGCGGCCAGAAGCTGTCGATCAAGCAGGAAGATGTCGTCATCCGCGGCCATGCTGTCGAATGTCGCATCAACGCCGAAGACCCGCGCAACTTCATGCCCAGCCCGGGCAAGGTCAAGCACTTCCATGCGCCGGGCGGCAACGGTGTTCGCGTTGATTCGCACCTCTACGATGGCTACTCGGTTCCGCCGCACTACGACTCGCTGATCGGCAAGCTGATCACCTTCGGCGCAAACCGCGACGAGGCCATGGGTCGCATGCGCAACGCGCTGGACGAGTTGATCGTCGACGGCATCAAGACCAACGCCCCGCTGCACCGCGACCTGGTGCGCGACGAAGGCTTCTGCAAGGGCGGCGTGAACATCCATTACCTGGAGAAAAAACTGGGCATGGATAAGCACTGAGCCACGCTCGGCGCTGTACTGCAGAGGCCGCCTTCGGGCGGCCTCTGCCGTTTCTGTCAGGCGGATATCTAGCCCACGCTGGCCGCCCAACGCCCCCTCCAGTAAGCTTGCCGGCTTTTCCCGCGACCCCACTCGAGAGGCCTCCATGTCCTGGCTGCAGATCCGACTCGCCATCACCCCCGATCAGGCCGAAGCGCTGGAAGACCAGCTGCTGGATCTGGGCGCGGTTTCCGTGACCTTCATGGACGCCGAGGATCAGCCGATCTTCGAGCCGGATCTCAACACCACTCCGCTGTGGTCGCACACGCACCTGTTGGCATTGTTCGAAGCCGACACCGACCCGGACTCCCTGCTCGCCCACCTGCAGCTGCTGCGCGGCGGCGAGCTGCCCGAGCACCAAGTCGAAGTGATCGAAGACCAGGACTGGGAGCGCAGCTGGATGGACAACTTCCAGCCGATGCGCTTCGGCCGCCGCCTGTGGATCGTCCCCAGCTGGCACGCGGCGCCGGAGCCCGACGCGGTCAACCTGCTGCTNNGCACTGGTCAAGCCCGGCGGCCGCCTGGCACTGTCCGGCATCCTCGCCGAACAGGCCGAAGAGGTGCGCGCCGCCTACAGCGATGCATTCGAGCTCGACCCAACCGCCGACAAAGATGGCTGGGTACGCATCAGCGGCGTCCGACGTGCCTGAGCAGCGCCTTGCGACCTCGCCCGCACACTTGCACAACAGGCTCCGCAGCCCCTGCCGCTGCGCGACTGGCATACGCTAGACTAGCCGGCACCTTCGCGCGGAAAGACGCATGACCAGCTTCATCACCCAGTGCCCCAACTGCAGCACCCGCTTTCGCGTCGCCCGCAACCAGTTGCGCGCAGCCCGCGGCGCAGTGCGTTGCGGCGCCTGCATGGAAGTCTTCAACGCCGCCCATCATCTGCTGCGCGATGAGCTGGACCCGACACAACCACTGACAACTCCCGTCGACAAGTCGATCCAGACGCAGGCTACCGAGCATCCCAGGGCTACCATGCCGGCGCCAACCGCCAAGGCCGATGAAACGCTGTGGATTCATGATGACCTGGACCTGGACAGCCTCGACCTGGACGAAGAGCTGGCCAAACTGGAGCGGCAGGAGCGCGAATTGTCTCGCGACCTGCTCAGTCTCGAAGCCAACGGCGCCGCGGCAACCAGGCCTCGCGATCCGCTACCGGAGATATCCTCCACGCAGGACGAAAGCTGGGCCGAGATCCTGCTGAACGCCGAACAAGGCGTCACGCAGTCGCCGGCGAGCCCGAGCGATGAGGTGGTCAGCTTCGCCCCGGTCACCTCGGAGTCTCCGCAACCGCTGAGCCCATTGGCAGCCGGTCCCACGCCGCTCGCGATCGCCGAGGCCCAGCAGGCGCACGACGAAAGGGTCGAACCTGAACTGGCAACGCCATCGGCTACCGAACAGCTCGATCCTGTCGTCGATCCTGCAGCGCCACGCCGCGAGCCCGACCTGCGCGACGAGCCGCTGTTCGAGCTCGACGATGAGCCACTGCAACTGGACTGGCAGGAAGCGAAGAAACCCTGGGGACGCTGGCTCGGCTGGAGCGTACTGAACCTGTTGGCACTGCTTGCGCTGGGTGCCCAGTACGTTGCCTACAACTACGACGAGCTGTCGAGGCAGCCCCAGTATCGCAGCTGGTTCGAGCGTATCTGCCCGACCGTTGGCTGCGAACTGCCGGCCCTGGTCGACATTGGCCAGATCAAGAGCAGCAACCTGGTCGTGCGCAGCCATCCCGAGTTCACCGGCGCGCTGGTCGTCGACGCGATCCTCTACAACCGCGCGGCCTTTGCACAGCCGTTTCCGCTGTTGGAAATCCGCTTTGCCGACCTCAACGGCAAACTGATCGCCAGCCGCAGTTTCAAGCCCAGCGAATATCTTTCTGGAGAACTGGCAGGACAGGCCCAGATGCCACCGCAGGTTCCCATCCATATCGCCTTGGATATCCTCGACCCGGGCGCAAAGGCGGTTAACTACAGCCTGAGTTTCCATTCGCCCAAATAACGACGAGCTTGCAGTTCAGACTGCCGCCGCCGGCGCTCATCGCGCGGGCGGCGGGCGTGTCCAAACTCCCGGCGATAAGGCGACCACTGTTCAGAATTTGTTCAAAACAGCCTTTAACCCGTCATGCGGAGCGGGTATTATGCCCACCCTTTTTTGCAGTCCCGATCTACCTAACAAGCAGGCCCCAAGCAGGGAATCTTCATGTCAGCGGTACGCATCGGCCCTTACACCTTGACCAATCGATTGATCCTCGCGCCCATGGCCGGCGTGACCGATCAGCCGTTCCGCCAGTTGTGCCGCCGCTTCGGCGCGGCCCTGGTGGTCTCGGAAATGCTCACCAGCGATGTGCGTCTGTGGAACAGTCGCAAATCCCGCCTGCGCATTCCCCATGCGGACGAGCCCGAGCCCCGCTCAGTGCAGATCGCCGGTGGCGACCCGCAGATGCTGGCCGAGGCGGCGCAGCGCAATGTGGAGCTGGGGGCGCAGATCATCGACATCAACATGGGCTGCCCGGCGAAGAAGGTCTGCAACAAGGCCGCCGGCTCGGCGTTGATGCGTGACGAGAAGCTGGTCGCGGATATCCTCGAAGCCGTGGTCGGCGCCGTGACCGTTCCGGTGACGTTGAAGATTCGCACCGGCTGGGATCGGCAGAAC
>DNMQ01000117.1:0-2049 GCA_003488145.1 Pseudomonas sp. | reverse complement strand
GCCGAATACGACACCATCGCCGCGATCAAGCAGGCGGTGTCGATTCCGGTGTTCGCCAATGGCGATATCGATTCGCCGCACAAGGCGGCCCAGGTACTACAGGCAACCGGAGCGGACGGCCTGTTGATCGGACGTGCGGCGCAGGGTCGCCCGTGGATCTTTCGCGAAGTGGAGCATTATCTGCGCACCGGCGAGCTGCTCGCGGCGCCGACGCTGGACGAAGTTGAAAGCACCCTGCTGGAGCATGTGCAGGCGCTGCATGAATTCTATGGCGAGGTGATGGGAGTACGTATCGCCCGCAAGCACGCGGGTTGGTATCTCGCAACACTGCCGGGCGCGCGGGACTTCCGCGCCCGTTTCAATCATCTGGAAGACAGGGATGCACAGGCCTTCAGCATTCAGCAGTTCTTTGCCGAACAACGCTCAGGGCCTGGCTCGGTGGATGGAACAGAGGTGGCCGCATGACGCTGTTGAATGAAACATTGGTAAGTGGAACGACATCCGTGAGTGACAACGTGAACCTCAAGCAGCACCTGAACACGCCGAGCGAAGCGGGGCAGACGCTGCGAGGCAGCGTCGAGAAAGCGCTGCACAATTATTTCGCCCGCCTCGAAGGTGCAGACGTCACGGACGTTTACAACCTCGTACTCTCCGAAGTGGAAGCGCCGTTGCTGGAAACCGTGATGCACTACGTCAAGGGTAACCAGACCAAGGCTTCCGAGCTGCTGGGCCTGAACCGCGGCACCCTGCGCAAGAAACTCAAACAGTACGACCTGCTCTGACGCGGCAGCTGGCAGGCGCGGCTGTCCGCACCTGCCTGCTTCGCGGACTCAAGCCTGTAGCCTCTAGGAAACGTCAATGACCGACCAAACCACCCGCCTTCCCGTGCGCCGCGCGCTGATCAGCGTGTCCGACAAGACCGGCGTCGTCGACTTCGCCCGCGACCTCGAAGCCCTCGGCGTCGAGATCCTCTCCACCGGCGGCACCTTCAAGCTGCTGCGTGACAACGGCATCGCGGCTGTCGAAGTGGCCGACTACACCGGCTTCCCGGAGATGATGGACGGACGGGTGAAGACCCTGCATCCGAAGATTCACGGCGGCATCCTCGGCCGNNCTCTATCCGTTCGCCGCCACGGTGGCCAAGCCCGGATGCACCCTGCCGGACGCCATCGAGAACATCGACATCGGCGGCCCGACCATGGTTCGCAGCGCGGCGAAGAACCACAAGGATGTCGCCATCGTGGTCAATGCCGGGGACTACGCGGCAGTGGTCGACAACCTGAAGAACGGCGGACTGACCTACGCCCAGCGCTTCGACCTGGCGCTCAAGGCGTTCGAGCACACCGCCGGCTACGACGGCATGATCGCCAACTACCTGGGCGGCATCGACCAGAGCACCGAGCAGCTCAGCACCGAAAATCGCAGCCTGTTTCCGCGCACCTACAACATGCAGTTCATCAAGGCGCAGGACATGCGCTACGGCGAGAACCCGCATCAGCAAGCCGCCTTCTATGTCGAGAAGCCCGACGAGGCTTGCGTCGCCACCGCCACGCAACTGCAGGGCAAGGAGCTGTCGTTCAACAATGTGGCCGACACCGACGCTGCGCTGGAGTGCGTGAAGAGCTTTACCAAGCCGGCCTGCGTAATCGTCAAGCATGCCAACCCGTGCGGCGTGGCTGTGGTACCGGAAGATGAAGGCGGCATCCGCAAAGCCTATGACCTGGCCTACGCCACCGACAGCGAGTCGGCCTTTGGCGGCATCATCGCCTTCAACCGCGAGCTGGACGGCGAAACCGCCCAGGCCATCGTCGAGCGCCAGTTCGTCGAGGTGATCATCGCCCCCAGGGTCTCTCAAGCCGCGCGCGACGTCGTCGCCAGCAAAGCCAACGTGCGTCTGCTCGAGTGCGGCGAATGGCCGGCCGAGCGCAACCCGGGCTGGGACTACAAGCGCGTCAACGGCGGCCTGCTGATCCAGAGCCGCGACATCGGCATGATCACCGAAGCAGACTTGAAGATCGTCACCCAGCGCGCGCCGACCGAGCAGGAAAT
>DNMQ01000118.1:8062-9518 GCA_003488145.1 Pseudomonas sp. | reverse complement strand
CAGGGCTACGGCAACGGCGCGATGGATGTGAACGCCAACGGCTGGCCCGTAGGCACCGAACGCAGCGGCACTCCGCTCGCCAACACCAGCATGTCCGCCGATGAATGCCGCAACCTCTGGAGCAACCTGCTGCAGGCTTCCTCGCAGAGCCTGACCGGCACCAATCCGGCATTCACCGCCACGGCCGATGGCACTGGTTGCCGCTATCGCTACACCCTCGATGGCGGCGATGACGTCATCGAATACAACGCCAATACCGGCGAAGTCTTCGTCAGCTTTCAATGATTCATAAACAAGGAGCGACAACTATGAAGAAGCAACAGAGCGGTTTCACCATGATTGAGCTGATTATGGTGATTGTTATTTTGGGGATTTTGGCGGCAGTGGCTCTGCCGAAATTCGCTGATTTTGGTGCTGATGCGCGGGCAGCATCCATTAATGGTGCTTTGGGCGCTGCTAAGTCGGCCAGTGCTATTGTGCATTCTGCTTATTTGATGGGTAAGTCCTCAACTACGCCGGGTGAAAGCGGTGCTCCTGACGTTACCTCCGTAAAACTTGAAGGTACAACGATAAATCTTGCGCATGGTTACCCGGCAGATGCCTCCGAACTTCTGAAGGCGGCTGGAATGGCCGGTGATTTCACGGCTTCGGGTACTCGAATAGAGCAAGCAGGTAATACATATACAAATTGTGCTTTCACATATACCGCGCCAGCGGCTGCAGATGCAGCGCCAACGTTTTCGGGTATTACTTCAGGCGAAGGCGGAAGCGCAACAACCACTAACCTTCCGGTCACCGCTGATAATTGCAAGTAATTTGCTCAGCCTTGTAGGGCGGGTGCAAGCCACCAATTGCTGAAACCCCGCTACATCTTCAACCGGCGAGTTTCACCCGCCCTACGATGTTGTACCGCAACCCGGCTTTTCGGCCAGGCTGCTATGAACTCCTGAAGGCGAGGTCAATTCTCGCCTCCAACACACTTGGACAAAGGGCCGGCCAATGGTTAAACAACGCGGTTTTACGATCGTCGAGTTGATCATGGTGATCGTGATGCTCGGCATCATTTCCGCCGTGGCTGTCCCGCGCTTTTTCGACCGTAAGGGCTTCGATGAGCGCTTTTATTTTGAAAAAACTCTTTCTGCCTTTCGCTATGCACAGAAACTGGCAGTGGCGAGCGGTTGCCTGGTTAGGGTAACAGTAGACAACCGCGGTTATGTGGTGGCTTACGGCGCTGGCGATTGCAGCGGTGTCCAGATCAAAGACCCTTCCGATAAAAACTATCCAATTAAGCCTCCGGCTGATGTTGAAGTTCAGAGTGGGGTGGATATCGAGTTCAATTCGCTCGGTTGTATTACGAGCAATTCCACTATTAATTGCAGCGCCGGGGATAACATCGTAACGGTTGGCGGCTTTTCATTTACCGTCCACGCCGCCACCGGCTTTATCGAGGTGGGCC
>DNMQ01000118.1:0-7864 GCA_003488145.1 Pseudomonas sp. | reverse complement strand
ACGCTGCGCGGTTTTCCACCCTACGGCCGCGCCACGGGACCGAGGTATCAGCCGTGATTCGACCTCAACGCGGAATGACTCTGGTCGAACTGGTCATCACCATCGTCATCATCGGCATCGCCGCAGCGGCATTGTTTTCCGCCATGGCCAGCATCACCGCGCGCTCGGCCGATCCGCTGCTGCGCCAGCAGAGCTTAATGATCGTCGAAAGCTATCTGTCGGCGGCGCTGGCGCTGCCTTACGATCAGCTGAGCAGCGCGGCGCAACCGGCCGCTGCACCCCGGAATCTCGCTGGCGAACCGGTTACCGAGCTGGCCGGCTACTCGGTCGCACTAACGGTCGATGGTGCTGCCAAGCTGAACGGTGTTGACGCCACCCGCATCGAGGTGACGGTGACCGATCCGCAGAACCAGTCGTTACAGCTCTCCGGTTGGCGCACCTGCTACGGTGAGTACGACGCCTCGGGGAATGCCCTATGCCCCTGATGCGAGCGCCGAGGCGCCAGAACAGTCAGCGAGAGAGGACGTTTGCGGGCGCTGGCTCGGCATTCTCCCGTCAGGGCTTCAGGCAAACCGTAGGCAGTACCAATGGGTTCACGCTGGTCGAGCTGATCATGGTGATCGCACTGGCCGGAGTCGTCGCGGTGATGGTCGGTACGGTCATGTCGCGGCCGTTGCAGGGCTTCGCCGATAATAGTCAGCGGGCCGAACTGACCGATCGGGCGGCGATCGCGCTCAACCGGATGGCGCGCGATATTCGGCTAGCCGTACCAAACTCCGTCCTTGTAGCCGACACGGGCGATGAAATCAGGTTCGTTCCGATCGCGGCTGCCGGACGCTATCGGGCCAATCAGCCGATGCCTGATGGGCCACGTCAGGATCCTCCGGCCTGTACGCAGACATCCGGCCGCTGCTTGATTGATATCCTCAGCCCGATCGAGCCGGCAGATAGCAAGCACAACAAGCATTGGCTGATCATCTATAACACCGGTTCGCTCGTCGGGCGCCCCGAGCCCGTCGATGGGGCGGTCTCGCCGGTGTCACCCAAGGCCTTCACCTGGAAAAACGGCGTGCTTGAGGCTGATCTCTCGGCTTTCCGCTTCGAGTTCGCCTCGCCGCAACATCGGTTTTTTCTGGCCGACCGAGCCGTCGGCTATCAGTGCCGAAATGGTGCGCTGATTCGCGCCGAATTTGGCGAACTGGCCGCGTCTGATTATTCCGGTGCCGCCACCGTGGTCGATCGTGTCGATTGCGGCCAGAGCCAGTTCAGCTACGAACCCGGCAACAACACGCGCAACGGCCTTGTGACGCTCAAACTGGTACTGGCTGGCGCTGGCGGAACCGTCACCCTTTTGCAGCAGGTCCAGGTCGATAATGCGCCCTGATTTTTCCTTCCTACAGAGTCGCCAGCGCGGCTTCGGATTAGTCGCCGCCATGTTTGTCATCATCGTCATCGCCGGCGCGGTCGCGGCCATGGCGCGGATGTCCGAAACCCAGAGCGCCACCAGCAGCATGGCGATCCAGCAGGCGCGGGCCTATCAGGCAGCGCGGGCCGGGATTGAGTGGGGGATCCATAGGGCGATGGCCGGTGAATCCTGCAGCGATAACTTCATGCTCCAGGGCTTCACGGTGGACGTGCAGTGTGCCCCGGGCGCTGCCGTATCTCTGCCCGAGGAAGAGCGTAGCCTGCGCTTCATCTCACTGCAGGCTAGCGCACAGTACGCCTCGCCGGGCAGCCCGGATCATGTGTATCGGCAGTTGAGTGCCGTGGTGGAAAAGGATGATTGACATGCTCGAGAGCATACGGGGCAGCTGGAGGCTACTGACGCGCTGTGCGCGGGTCGAGGCATCGTCGCTCGCGGTGCTTTGCCTGCTCGGTATTGTCTGTCTGGGCAGCCCAACCGCGTCGGCGGCGCTCTGCTCAAATGTCTTTCCCCAGGACGCAACGCCGGATACTGGCGCGACACTCGACCTTGCCGTAATGGATCGTCAGGTCTACGGCCCCTTTCCCTCCCGTGGTGCCGCATACACCGCAAGCGGGGATTACTTCTACGACGCCGGCAAGCTGAACAACGGCGAGACCATCTCGGTAACGGCCGGCCGGCCCGTGCGGATGTTCGTCGACGGCGATCTCGAACTCGCACCGCATAGCAGGATCAATCCGAACGGTTCGGCGGCCGACTTGCTGATTGTCGTGCGCGGAAATCTAACCATCGGCACCAAGAACGATATCAATGCCTTGGTGTATGTGACCGGCGATGTCACCGCCAATCCTAGCGCTCACATAGAGGGTGCCCTAACAGCCGAAGGCAGCATCGATACCAAGGTCAAAGACGTTATCACCTACGACGAGGTGGCCGCGTCGGCGTTTGCTCAGGGCGACCTCTGCCAGACTACCGAAAATATCCCGCTTTACCTGCGCTTCGATGAGGCGAGCTGGGGCGTACCGGCGAACACGGGGCGAGGGGCATTCGACATCCAGGTAATTGGCGGGGCCGTTACTGCCGGGGCTGACCCAGCCCGGCCCGTCGATAGGCAAGGCGAGGGAACGTGTCGATATGGGCGATTTGATGCACCCGCAAGTGCGGTGCTGGTACGAGATCACGACTCACTTGATCTCAAGCGTGAACTGAGTGCGAGTTTCTGGCTCAAGGTGGAGGCAACGCCGAGCGGTAACGTCGCCGTATTTTCGAAGGGCACTACGTACAGGCTTGAGTTAGATAACCAGCGTCGGTTGGTATTAACTTCGCGAGCGCCTACCTGGTTCGGCGGAAGGGCTTTGACGGTTTACTCTCGGCCACTCCCGATTGGCATGTGGGTGCACGTAGGCTTTCACCTCAAACTAACGGTCGTCTTCTTGGGTTTGGACAGGCTAGACGGGGCACTTTATTTGGATGGAACTGCCGAGTCGGAAGCCAGTGAGACATTCTTGTTTGGTTCAACTCCGAACGACACTGACCCTCTTATCATCGCAGGTGATTCAAGTGGTCTCGTCGGATCGATCGATGAGGTTCGGTTACATCAAGGGCTCTGGACTATCGATGACTACAGGAGGCAGATGGCAGCGCGTCATTGGTGTGGCACGCCAGCAGGCATCGATCACTTCGAGTTCTCCACCAGTGCCTTAGCACATACCTGCAGCCCTCATGCCGTCACGCTCATGGCCTGTACCAATGCAGCCCCTGGGGCCTGCCAGCCCTACCAGGGCGACGTATCGGTAATCCTCAGAGGGGAGGGCTGGCTCGGTGGCAACCAGCAGACGATCGGAGGTGGCGTCGGGACCTTTAAGCTGCAGGGGCTACAGTTGCAGATGCCCTTGGCCGTCGACGCTTCAGAGCCTGATGCCTCTAGATCGACACTTTGCCGAATTGGCGATGCACCCCTTTCTTCCGACTGTATTCTGAACTTCGTGCAGAGCGGCTTCATCTTTGACGTGCCGGACATGCAGGCTGATCGTGGGCAGGCCAACGTCGCTATGCGAGCGGTCGTTGACGTCGGGGACGAGGGAAGCCCGCGCTGCGAGCCGGCGTTCACCGACAGCACGCGTGAGGTGCGTTTCTGGAGCAGCTTCGTCACTCCGTCAGTCAACGAGCTGTCGGACAGCTCGAAACCAGTTCAGGTGAATGCCGAATCGGTCGGGCAGAACTTTGCAGAAGCTCGGCCGCTCGCGCTTCGTTTCGATCAGAACGGCGCCACCGTGCTCGAGGTGAACTACGCCGAAGCCGGCCGGATGCTGCTCAACGCCTACTATCCGGGCAGCACGGAGGAGGGTGACAGCGGGCCGATGAGCGGCAGCGATGACTTCGTTTCCGCACCGGCGGGGTTCTGCATCGAGCCATCGCAGACCTGCTCGGCCGGAGACAGCAGCTGCGATGTGTTCCGGAAGGTTGGGCAGGTATTTTCAACAACGATCAGACCGGTAGCCTGGCGTGCCGATGGCGAGCTCTGTAAGGCGAGCACGACGAGAAACTATCGACAGGATCAGCTGCAGCTACGTCCGATGGTCCAAGCCCCCTCTCCAGTTATCGGTGGGGTGGCTGGGCGTGTACTCACACCGGTAGACGGGCGCTACGATCATCTGCCATCCGGCTCGCCGGCAAACTGGGATGGAGCTGTTATCCAGGATGTAGCGCTGTCAGAGGTTGGCGTGTTTCGCCTGCGAGTCGAGCCGCCTCCCTATCTCGGCGTGGCAGTGCCAGCCAGCGATTCGGCGCCGATCGGGCGGTTCATCCCTCGTTACCTGAAGGCAACAATCGAGGGCGCGTTGAACGCGGGGTGCGGCGTGTTCAGCTATCAGGATCAGCCAGTCGCCGTGGCTAAGCCGCCTGCGCTGACGATCACCGGCTACGGCGTTGCCGACGGGGTGGAGTACCCCACCGAGAACTACGATTTCGATGGCTTCTGGGGCTTCGCTAGTAGCCCGACCCCGAGTTGGTTAGCGGTTGGCGGGAAACTGGACCTCAGCCCTCGACTGGACCAGGGAAAGGGCATCCCCGAGGCGCTAACCTGGCAGTCCATCAAAGACCTCGCTCCCAGCGAGAGCGGGAATAACGACGGTGACGGGCAGCGGACCTATACCTGGGGTGCGGATTGGCTACGCTACGGTCGCGCTACGCAACCGGATGCCGCTGATCATCCATTCCAGGTTCTCCTGCGCTTCACTGTGCAACAGCTGACCGATGGGGATGGTGTATGCAACGGCAGCACTTGCCAGGAAGCCGAGGCGGTGCTGGACCACAGCGAGTTCCGTCTGGGCCGACTACGCATCGGCAACGGCCATGGCTCGGAGTTGCAGGACCTCAGCCTGCCCTGGGTTATTGAGACCTGGCAGGCCTCGAATATCTTTCTCCCTGAAGGCGGTGATACCTGCAGTGCTTCGGTTTGGGGGAACGCGCAGGCATTCGAACAGGTGGGCAACCTAGCGAGTAAGAGCCTTCAGATCGATGGCGGACAGACCGGGTATGAAGGCAGCCTAATCATTACCAAGCCAGAAGCCACCGGCGAAGCTCGTATCGGGTTTCCAAATGTGCCGGAATGGCTCTGGTATGACTGGCAGGGCAAGGAGCGGGAGGCGAGTCGGGGGCTGGCCAGTTTCGGGATCTATCATGGCCCGAAGCTATTAATCTTCCGTCGTGAGGTATACCGGGGAATGTGAGTTCCGAAAGCAAAAAGGCCGCTCAATATGAGCGGCCTTTTCGTCTGGGTGTAAAAGAGGGGAATCCCTGGCCTGCCTGTACCAGGGTCCCCGAAACTGGTTGATTCAGTCTATGCACTGGATGTGCCAATTTCGTGAAGGTCGGCAGGCGGCTTTGCTCGGGCTTGTTCACAGGCGCTAAGCGCCGGAATCCGCGGGGCGGCGGGGCTCAGGGCGCTGTGACAGGTGTGCCGTAAGAAGGGTCAGCAGATGATCGTTCGGCTATCTCGCGTGAAAGCGGTGCGCATGCCTTGTTGCATGCGCACATTTGGCGCGTTATTCCTGTTCCGGCCAGAGCCGTAGCGGGGTGCCCTGGGCGGGCCAGAGGCGCAGTTGGTCGATGTTGGAGACATCCCAGCGCTCGACGCGATTGAGCAGATCGAGGAAGTGGTGCTCCTGCTCCATGATTTCCTCCGCGCACATCTTGCGTGTGCTGCCCAGGTTGCTGAAGCGGATCTGCTGGCCATCACGCTCGTAACTGCCGAACCAGTGATTGCAGCCCGCGTTGCCGTAGGCACGGCCGTCGCTCAGCGTGAGCGAGACGGGCGTGCGGCCGATCACGGCGTCATCGCCGATCCATTCGGCGATGTAGGTGACATCGCGCTGCAGTTCGAGCTGTTCGGTGGCACAGCCTGTGAGGCCGAGGGCTGCGATGAGTGGCAGGATTCGCGTATTCATGCCTGTTGCTCCTTCTGGCAGCTGGGGCAGCGGTGCTGGTCGTTCTGACCGGACCAGCCCAGTTCGGTGATGCGCGCCTGGGCGGCGGGCTTGCGTGCGGCCTCGCCGAGCTTGGCGTCCACTGCGAACTCGAAGTCCAGCTGTTTGCCGCAGCTGTCGCAGGTGACCTGCCAGTTGAGGATTTCCAGTTCGCGGAATACCGGCCCGCTGGCCACGGCCATCCATTGCCCCGGTGGGTTGATCAGGTGGCGGACCTTCTCCACTGTCAGGCGCTGGGAAAGGTCGCGGCTGCCCTTGAGCGTGACGATCAGTACATCGCCGCTGCGAATCGAGCCGCCATTGCCGGTTACCTGATAGCGGCCCGGCGCCAGCGCACGGCATTCGGTGAGGGTGTGGGCGGGGTTGAGCAGGGTGTAGCGGAAATCGTGTTCGGCCATGACTCGTGATCGACGGTGAGTTGTGCGCGCAATGCTAGCACGCGCCCTGGCGGCAGGCGTGCCGCCGGGACGAATCACGGACGAGCAGCCGGTTGGTTACTGCACCTGGGCGGTTGCAGGTTTGCCGAAAGTGTCTTCGAAGAAGCGCTGCATATCACGCCAGGAACGTTCGTCCGCGGCTTTCTGATAGGCGACGTCCAGGCCGTTCTTCTGGTGGGCGTCGGCGCCCGGATTGGTGAAGCCATGCTTGGCGCCCGGCAGGCTGACGAACTGGTAGTCGGCNNGGCGCGGCGCGGGTTTCGGTGGCCAGCGCGCCGTGGAAGCTGACCACGCCTTCCAGCGGCACACCCTGTCGCGCCATGTCCAGAACCACCTTGCCGCCGAAGCAGTAGCCCACCGCGCCCAGTTTGGCGGTATCGGTCTGGGCCTGTTCCTTGAGCAGATCGAGGCCGGCATTGAAGCGGCCCTTGGCAGCATCGGCGTCCTTCAGCGCGGCCTGCATGAAGCCCATGGCGTCCTTGGGGTGCTCGGTGTTCTTGCCTTCGCCGTACATGTCGATTGCCAACGCGCTGTAGCCCAGCTCGGCGAGGTCGCGAGCGCGCTGCTTGGCGTAGTCGTTCAGCCCCCACCATTCGTGTACCACGACGATGCCGGGACGCTTGCCTTCGATGGCGTCGTCATAGGCGTAGTAGCCGATCATCTCGGTGCCATCGGCAGCGGTGTAGGGGATTTCCTGCGTCTGAATCTCGGCATTCGCAGTGACGCTGGCAACCATGAGCAGGCCGAACAGGCAGTGGCGCATCGTGGGATCTCCTTGGTGATCGTTATGTTGGCGATGGGGGTTCGAAGAAGGATAGCGGTTCTTCGACTGCACGCGCAGCGCCCGGGTTCGGCTGCGTGATGGATACGTATAAGACGAAAAAGCCCTGCCGGTTGGCAGGGCTTTTTCGTCGAGCGTGGTGGCGATGTCAGCCGCCCAGGTAGGCGTCGCGCACTTTCGGATCGGTCAGCAGGTCCTCGCCGCTGCCCTGCATGACGATATGCCCGTTCTCCAGCACGTAGCCGCGGTCGGCCAGCTTGAGCGCCTGGTTGGCGTTCTGCTCGACCAAAAACACCGTCACGCCATCCTCACGCAGCTGTTCGATGATCTCGAAGATCTGCTGGATGATGATCGGCGCCAGACCCAGCGATGGCTCGTCGAGCAGCAGCAGCTTGGGTTTGCTCATCAGCGCGCGGGCGATGGCGANNCCGCGTTGCTGGTAGCGCTCCTTGAGCCGCGGGAACAGGCCGAGCACCTTGTCCAGTTGCTCCTGAAAGTCCGTCTTGCCGGTGAAGAAGCCGCCCATGGAGAGGTTTTCCTCCACCGTCAGGCGGGCGAAGATCCGCCGGCCTTCGGGTACCACGGCGATGGCCTTGCGCATGATGTCGCAGGTCTGCTGGCCGACCAGCTCCTCGCCCTGGAAGCGGATGCTGCCACTGGCCGCCTGCGGCGAGCCGCACAGGGTCATCAGCAGGGTCGACTTGCCGGCGCCGTTGGCGCCGATCAGGGTGACGAT
>DNMQ01000209.1 GCA_003488145.1 Pseudomonas sp. | reverse complement strand
GAACTGCTGACCAAGCGCACCAGCGGCATGATGCAGCCCAAGCTCGCCGAGAAGATCGCCAAGCAGACCCGTGCCGAGTTCCCCGAAGGCATCGCCAGCTACGGCACAGACGCCCTGCGCTTTACCTTCTGCTCGCTGGCCTCAACCGGCCGCGACATCAAGTTCGACATGGGCCGCGTCGAGGGTTACCGCAACTTCTGCAACAAGATCTGGAACGCCGCCAACTTCGTCTTCGAGAACACCGAGGGCAAGGACACGGGGGTCAATGGCGAGCCCGTCGAGCTCTCGTCGGTGGATCGCTGGATCATCTCCGCGCTGCAGCGTACCGAGAGCGAGGTGAATCGACAGCTGGAGGCGTTCCGCTTCGACCTGGCCGCGCAGGCGCTGTACGAGTTCATCTGGGACGAGTACTGCGCCTGGTACCTGGAGCTGGTCAAGCCGCTGCTGTGGGACGAGACCGCAAGCGCCGAACGCCAGCGCGGCACCCGCCGCACCTTGGTGCGCGTGCTGGAAACCGCGCTGCGCCTGGCGCATCCGTTCATGCCGTTCATCACCGAGGAAATCTGGCAGCGCGTCGCGCCGCTCGCCGGCAAGTCCGGTCCGACGCTGATGCTGCAGCCGTGGCCGGAGTTCAACCCGGAGCGTATCGACGAAGCCGCCGAAGGTGATATCGAGTGGCTCAAGGCCTTCATGCTGGGCATCCGCCAGATTCGCGGCGAGATGAACATCTCCATGGCCAAGCGCATCGACGTGGTGCTGGGCAACGCCTCGGCTACCGATCAACGCCGCCTGACCGACAACGAGCCGCTGCTGAAGAAACTGGCCAAGCTGGAAAGCGTGCGCCTGCTCAACGACGGCGAAGAAGCACCGCTGTCGGCCATCGCGCTGGTGGGTGACATGCAGGTGCTTGTGCCGATGGCTGGCCTGATCGACAAGGATGCCGAACTGGCTCGCTTGGACAAGGAACTCGCCCGGCTGGACGGCGAGGTCAAGCGCGTCGGCGGAAAGCTGTCGAATGCCGGTTTCGTCGACAAGGCACCCGCCGAGGTGATCGACAAGGAACGCGCCAAACTGGCCGAGGCCGAACAGGCCAAAGCCAGGCTGCAGGAGCAGCGCGACCGCATCGCCACGCTCTGATCAGGACGCGGTAAACGCAAAAGGCCAGCCCGAAAGGTGCTGGCCTTTTTGCTTAAGGAGGTCATCTTGATTGATGACAAGTTATTACCGGCAACGCTGATACACTATGCCGCACATGAAACACCCCTTTACAAACTGGCAGGCCGTTAAAGCCAAGACGAACAGCTCGACGATGTGAAATGAGCCCCCTGCTGCGAAGCGCAATGCCCCACGTATTTCGCCGAACGCGCAACCGTCTCCCAGGGCAGTCCACCGCCCCGATTTGTTTCACCTCGCTAGCGAATCGTTCCCCTGCCAGCCGCTGAGGCTGCGTCGACACACCCGCATGCCCGGCAAGGTTCCTCAAGATGGAGTCCCTCCGATGTATGCACTCATGGCTGTCGTGTTCGTCATAGGCTATCTATGCATAGCCTTTGAACATCCCCTGAAGATAGACAAGGCCGCTGCCGCGATCCTGACCGCGGTTGTGACCTGGACCATTCTGGTGCTGGGCGCCGACCAGATACTTCCACTGCTGCAACCCGGCAGCCACAACCCCGGGGACTCCTCGGCGGTGGTGGTCGAATCGCTGCGTCATCACCTGGGAGAAGTCTCGGAGATTCTCTTCTTCCTGCTCGGCGCGATGACCATCGTCGAGCTGATCGACTCCCACGAAGGTTTCAAGGTAATCACCGACCGCATCCAGACCCGCAAGCGCGTGCACCTGCTGTGGATCATCGGCTTCCTCACCTTCTTCCTCTCTGCAGCACTGGACAACCTGACCACCACCATCGTCATGGTCTCGCTGCTGCGCAAGCTCATCCGCGGCCGTCCCGAGCGCTGGTTGTTCGTCGGCGTCGTGGTAATCGCCGCCAACGCCGGTGGTGCCTGGTCGCCGATCGGTGACGTCACCACCACCATGCTCTGGATCGGTAACCAGATCAGCGCTTCCGGCGTGATCACCGGTCTGTTCCTGCCAAGCCTGGTGTGCCTGCTGGTGCCGCTGATCATTCTCAGCTTCCGTCTGCGCGGCGAGGCACCACGCCCACGTCCTCGTGCTCACCTGGCCGAGAAGCACCCACCGACCACCACCGTATTCGAGCGCAATCTGGTACTCGGTCTTGGCCTCGCTGCCCTGCTCTTCGTCCCGGTGTTCAAGACCGTGACCCACCTGCCGCCTTACATGGGCATCCTCTTCGGTCTCGGCGTGCTCTGGGTAACCACCGAGTTCATCCACCGCAACAAGAATGCCGAAGACAAGCACCCGCTTTCGGTAGTCGGCGTTCTACGCAAGGTGGACACCCCCAGCGTGCTGTTCTTCCTCGGCATTCTGCTGGCCGTATCCAGTCTCGCTACCGCGGGCCACCTGACCCAGGTCGCGACCGCCCTGCGCGAATCGCTCGGCCACATCTACCCGATCACCTACGCCATCGGCCTGCTTTCGGCCGTGGTCGACAACGTGCCGCTGGTGGCCGGTGCGATGAAGATGTATCCGTTGGTCAGCCCTGCCGTACTGGCTTCTGCCAGCCCCGAGGAGACCAGCTGGCTGTCGCAGTTCGTCGTCGATGGCAACTTCTGGGAGATGCTCGCTTTCTGCGCCGGTACCGGCGGCAGCACCTTGATCATCGGCTCGGCAGCAGGCGTCGCGGCGATGGGCATGGAGAAGATCAGCTTCACCTGGTACGTCAAGCGCGTCAGCTTGCTGGCCTTCCTCGGTTACACTGCGGGCGCCGCGACCTACATCGGCATGCTCGCCCTGCGCTAAACCGCAGCGAGCCTGGCCAGGTCGCTGCCCCCACAGACGACCTGGCCAGGGACCTTCCATGACCGTCAGCAAGACCAAAACCAGTTTCTATCGCCGACTCTACGTCGCCTGGCTGATCGACAGCGGCACCGCCTGCAGTGTCCCTGCACTGATGGCCGCGACCGGCATGCCGCGGCGCACCGCCCAGGACACCCTTGCCGCGCTCGCGGAGCTGGACATCGACTGCAGCTTCGAGCAGGACGACGGCGAACGCCACAATGCCGGCCACTACGCCATCCGCGACTGGGGTGCCATCGACAAGGGCTGGATCGAGCGCAACCTGCCGCGTATCAAATCCATTCTCGAATATCCCTGATCGACCATGAGTGGCGACCTGCTGCTGGTTCTCGCCCTGCTCACCGGCTGCATCGGCCTGTTCGCGCTGAACAAGCCACGCATGGACGTGGTGGCGGTACTGGCCATGGTCGCGCTGCCGCTCACTGGTGTGCTCAGCGTACAGGAGGCACTGGCCGGCTTCAGCGATCCGAGCGTGGTGCTGATCGCCACCCTGTTCGTCATCGGCGACGGCCTGGTGCGCACCGGCATCGCCTATCGCCTGGGCGACTGGCTGATGCGTACCGCCGGCAGCAGCGAGACCCGCTTGCTGATTCTGCTGATGCTGGCCGTCGCGGGGCTCGGCTCGGTGATGAGTTCGACCGGCGTGGTGGCGATCTTCAT
>DNMQ01000301.1:3659-4228 GCA_003488145.1 Pseudomonas sp. | reverse complement strand
GCGTCCTGTCACGATGCCGAGGAGCTGGCGCTGGCAGCCGCATTGGGAGTAGATTTCATCACGTTGTCGCCAGTGCTGGCGACCGCCAGCCATCCGGATGCCTCACCGTTGGGCTGGGCGCAGGTCGCGGATTTGCTGCTAGGCTTCGACCGACCGGCCTACCTGCTGGGCGGACTTCAGGCGTCCGACCTGTCCCCGGCACGCCAGGCAGGTGCGCAGGGTGTCGCTGCGATTCGAGCGTTCTGGCCGGATTGAACGGCTGACGCTGATGCAGGTCACTGGCGATGCTGCTGTAAACCCGATAAATGTGTCTTCGATAGATGAAAGCAATCGCGGTCATTCCCTTAATCAATTAACGGTATGCTGCTAGCTGCGTTATCGTAGGCCCCGTCAAAGTTTCTGAACCCCTAAAGGAGTTAGCAGATGTCGCTGATCAATACTCAAGTTCAACCCTTCAAAGTCAATGCCTTCCACAATGGCAAGTTTATTGAAGTCACCGAAGAATCCCTGAAGGGCAAGTGGTCCGTGCTGATCTTCATGCCGGCTGCCTTCACCTTCAACTGCCCGAC
>DNMQ01000301.1:2055-3620 GCA_003488145.1 Pseudomonas sp. | reverse complement strand
TACATCGTCACCACCGACACTCACTTCTCGCACAAGGTCTGGCACGAAACTTCCCCTGCCGTTGGCAAGGCGCAGTTCCCGCTGATCGGTGACCCGACTCACCAGCTGACCCGCGCTTTCGGTGTGCACATCGAAGAAGAAGGTCTGGCCCTGCGTGGCACCTTCCTGATCAACCCGGAAGGCGTGATCAAGACCGTCGAGATCCACTCCAACGAAATCGCTCGTGACGTGTCGGAAACCCTGCGCAAGCTGAAAGCTGCCCAGTACACCGCCGCTCACCCGGGTGAAGTCTGCCCGGCCAAGTGGAAAGAAGGCGAGAAGACCCTGGCTCCTTCGCTGGACCTGGTCGGCAAGATCTAAGGCTTCGCCTATCTGCCCTGCGTGCTGGAGGGCTTTTCAAAGCCCTCTGGCAACCCAACGCCTGGACGCGAACCGTCCGGGCGTTTTATTTCCTGAATTCCGTACGGGGTACCGCTGCTCATGTTGGACACCAATCTCAAGACCCAGTTGAAAGCCTACCTGGAGAAGGTCACCCAGCCCTTCGAGATCGTCGCGTCCCTCGATGACGGCGAGAAATCCCAGGAAATGCTGAGCCTGCTGCAGGACATCGCCGGTCTCAGCGACAAGATCACCCTCAAGACCGACGGTGACGATGCACGCAAGCCGTCGTTCTCGATCAACCGCATCGGCGGCAACATCAGCCTGCGTTTCGCCGGCATCCCCATGGGCCACGAATTCACCTCGCTGGTCCTGGCGCTGCTGCAGGTCGGCGGCCACCCGTCGAAGACAGCGCCGGAGGTGATCGAGCAGATCAAGGCGCTGGATGGCGACTACCGCTTCGAAACCTACTTCTCGCTGTCCTGCCAGAACTGCCCTGACGTGGTTCAGGCGCTGAACCTGATGGCCGTGCTCAACCCCAACATCAAGCACGTCGCCATCGACGGCGCACTGTTCCAGGACGAAGTCGAAGCCCGTCAGATCATGTCGGTGCCGAGCATCTACCTCAACGGCGAGCTGTTCACCCAGGGTCGCATGAGTGAGGAAGAGATCCTCGCCAAGCTCGATACCGGCTCCAGCGCCCGTGACGCCGAGAAGCTCAAGGCCAAGGACGCCTTCGACGTGCTGGTGGTCGGCGGCGGTCCGGCCGGCGCCGCAGCGGCCATCTACGCGGCGCGCAAGGGCATCCGCACCGGTGTCGCCGCCGAGCGCTTCGGCGGTCAGGTGCTCGACACCATGGCCATCGAGAACTTCATCTCGGTGAAGGAAACCGAAGGCCCGAAACTGGCCCGCGCGCTGGAAGAGCATGTGCGCGAGTACGACGTCGACATCATGAACCTGCAGCGCGCCAGCCAGCTGATCCCGGCCGGCGACGACGGCCTGCACCGCGTGCAGTTCGAGAACGGCGGCGAGCTCAAGGCCAAGACCCTGATCCTCGCCACCGGCGCGCGCTGGCGCGAAATGAACGTACCGGGCGAGCAGGAATACCGCGGCCGTGGCGTCGCCTACTGCCCGCACTGCGACGGCCCGCTGTTCAAGGGCAAGCGCGTGGCAGTGATCGGTGGTGG
>DNMQ01000301.1:0-1938 GCA_003488145.1 Pseudomonas sp. | reverse complement strand
GTCGAGCTGGAAGGCATCTTCGTGCAGATCGGCCTGCTGCCCAACAGCGAGTGGCTCAAGGGCACCCTGGAGCTGTCGCGCTTCGGCGAGATCATCGTTGATGCCAAGGGCCAGACCAGCATTCCCGGTGTGTTTGCTGCCGGCGACGTGACCACGGTGCCGTACAAGCAGATCGTGATCGCCGTCGGTGAAGGCGCCAAGGCCTCGCTGAGCGCCTTCGATCACCTGATCCGGTCGTCCGCGCCGGCCTGAATCGAAGCGCAAAAAGAAGGGGAGCAGCCGCGAGGTTGCTCCCCTTTTTCATTGCGTGCCGTTTGCTAGGCGAGAGCCGGACTGTGAAGCACGCAGCGATTGCGCCCTTCGTGTTTTGCCTGATACAGCGCCTGATCGGCTTGTTGCAGCAGACGTTCGTAATCCGGATGGCCGTCATGCACTGCCATACCGATGCTGACGGTGACCTGCAGAACTGCTCCATTGGATAGACGGAACTGCTCACGGGCGATGCGCTCGCGCAGCTTCTCTGCCGCGGCAAACGCCTTGTTGGCATCTATGTCCACTAGTACCAGCAGGAACTCTTCGCCGCCCAGGCGGAACGCATAGTCGCCACCGCGGGTGTTGCTGGCCAGCAGCGCACCGACCTGCTGCAGAATCTGGTCACCGCCGTCATGGCCCTGGGTGTCGTTGATGCGCTTGAAGTGGTCGACATCGATGGCGAGCACGCCGAAGGTGTTGTTCGACTGGCGCGCGTAAAGCACTTCCTTGGCCATCACCACCGGCAGGAACTTGCGGTTGAGTAGCCGCGTCAGCACGTCTCGGCCGGCCTCCAGGTCGTTGGCCTGTTCGAACAGGCTGTCGAGCAGAAACTTGATCGAGCGGGTCTGCTCGCGGATCTGATGCAGCTTGCCCAGCCGCGCACTGGCGTCCTGCAGCCCGCCAATGGCTTTGAGCTCCAGATCGATGAGCTCGATATAGTCGAGGATACTGGCGCTTTCCGGCGAACCCTGGAACGCGTGGGAGGCCTTGTGGCGGAACCACAGGCCGAACTCGGAACCCGCCAGCTGCGGCAGCGCGCCGGTCAGGTTGCCGATCGCCAGGTCGAACATCAGTTGATTCTCCCAATCGAGCAGTGCCGCGCGCTGCCGCTCTTTTTCGACGCCGATGTTCTGCGAGACGGAGAACAGCCGATAGGCCTCCTCGGCGCGGGAGTTGCGATCGTGAGACTGGGAATAGGCGAAGCAGATGATCTCCACCGCCAGGTCGATCAGGTCGGAACCCATGCGGGCCGCTTTGCGTCGCACTGGCTCGGCGAGATCGCGGTGTTCCAGCAACTGGCGCAGGCGGCCCTTGAGCGAGCGGGAGCCGCGCAGCACCAGACTGACCGGAATCTCGATGCGGGCGTGGATGTCGCCGACCTTGCGCTGCAGGTCGATGACGGCGTCGAGGTCGCTATGGGCCGTCGACGAACATACCGTGACGATCCACTTCTGCATCGATTTGCCGAGGCGGTTCTTCACCTGATCGTGGGACAGGAAGCTGGCCGAATGGGGATCGGCAAGCATCTGGGAATAGAAATGCTCGGCCAGCTCGGCGCTCTTTTCTTCGGCAACGGCCTGCAGTGCGATAGCCGCTTCGGCAGGATAGCCGTCCAGCAGGCGCAGCCATTCGGCGACCAGCTGGTGGTTGGGTATTTGCTGCATAGGGGACTCGTGAAGCTGAGGCGCGCGTCCCTGCCCTGCCTCAGCGTAGTGATCAGAGGGTCGGGCGACCCTGAGCTTCGAGCTGGCTGACTTGCGCGTTGATCCAATCTTCGGCGCGTTGATTGAGCTCGGCGATGGCCCGCGGGCTTTCGCTGTCGGCGAATATGGCCGGGCCGATCACCACCTGGATAGTGCCGGGACGCTTGCCCCAACCGGCCTTCGGCCAGAACATGCCGGCGTT
>DNMQ01000211.1 GCA_003488145.1 Pseudomonas sp. | reverse complement strand
CGTATCGAGGGGCGGGTGGAGAAGGTCACTCAGGAAGAGTCGGATGCTTATTTTCAAGTCCGCCCCTTGGGTAGCCGGCTCGGTGCCTGGGCATCGCCGCAGAGCCAGGTGATTCGCGATCGGGCCGAACTTGAGCGTTTGCTGGCGGAAACCGAGCAGCGCTTTCTCGACACGG
The DNA here is from genome assembly GCA_003488145.1 of Pseudomonas sp. Taxonomy (GTDB): domain Bacteria; phylum Pseudomonadota; class Gammaproteobacteria; order Pseudomonadales; family Pseudomonadaceae; genus Stutzerimonas. Next base: position 3,042 of record DNMQ01000211.1, on the reverse strand, counting down.
CGCCCCATTGTCCGCCGCACTGGGGAGGTTATCGCCTGTTGCCGGAGCGTATGGAATTCTGGCAGGGCCGGCCTAGCCGCCTGCATGATCGTCTCGACTATCGTTTGATCGCAAACAGCTGGCAGCGGGAGCGCTTGGCGCCCTAAATGGTCTCCCAGCAACGAACTAGTCCAGGCGCTGTTGCTCCAAGCCTCTTGTACCGGAGAGCGGTGCTTTGCTGGAGCGCCAGCGGGTAAGCTCTCGCGCCGTGCTGGCAACGTTCTGTAACCAGCAAACGATCATCTGGTGCTAGGGGATGTGCTTTCCGATGGTCAGAGACCATGAAAGCGTGGCTTGTTTGTTCGGGTCTGATCTTCTGAAAGTGTCCGAATCAGAGGCCGGGGTAGTGTTGTATCTGCTGCTCCAGCCAGCTTTGTAGTTCCCGCCGCTTGATCTTCTGACTCTTCGCGTCGGCGAGGCGTTGTAGCATCCAGCTGCGCTTGTCTGGGTCGCTGCCGGCGATTGAAAGCGCCAGGTCCCGATCGGCCCAAAGTCGGAAGCGCATGATCAGCCAGCCGTGAAAAGCCAGGCCAGCTATGGTGGTGATGGCTATGATGAAGTAATCCATGGATCGTCTCGGCGAGAGGAACCGGTGCGCCAGGTTCGACTCGCATAGGTATGCTAGGAAGGTAGTAAATGCTGAGTCAGGACGGAGAAGTTGCCAAGCGCTTTTTTGTCGCTACTGCTCATGCCGCCGTTCAGAACGAAACAGCTGTCCGCAGGAGAATTGCAATGCGTAGGTCCATTTATGTCGCTTCCTTTACAGCTTTGACGCTCGCTCTGGGTGGGTGCGCCTCCAGCCTGACCGGAGATACCTATTCTCGGGATGAGGCGCGAGCCGTACAGACCGTGCGTTACGGAACCATCGAGTCGCTGCGCCCGGTGAAGATCGAGGGAACCAAGACCCCCATCGGCACCGGCGCCGGCGCAGTGGTTGGTGGCGTTGCTGGCAGTGGCATCGGCGGCGGTCGTGGCAGCGCGGTTGCCGCTGTGATCGGTGCGGTTGCTGGCGGCATGCTCGGTGCCGCGGCAGAAGAGGGGATTACCCGCACCCAGGGTGTCGAGATCACGGTGCGCGAGGATGATGGCAACATGCGCGCCTATGTGCAGGCCGTGGAGCCCAATCAGGTGTTTCGGGTCGGACAACGGGTTCGCATCCTCACCGTCAGTGGTACCAGTCGCGTGGCGCCCTGATCTTCATAGCAGCTGCCCGAGGCTGAAGTCAGAGCGCTGTCACCGCTCCGTAAACGGAACGGTGCCAGCGCTTTTTTGTTTTTCGAAATACATGAATCCATGACGCCAGCATCATCGGTATGGATAATCGGGCACACATTTATGTGCTGTTTCAGGCAGTTGCTGTGCCTGCAAGGATAAGAATGCCTCCGCTCAGGTGGCTTAAGGGGTCTCGTTCATGGCGCTTGCGCTGATTATCGCTTTGCCATTTCTGGGCATCTTCCTGCCTTTGCTCCTGGAGCGGTTTGGTCGCTCCGCTTGTGCCTTTGGCGCGGGCCTGGCGCCACTGACAGCGCTGATTCTGCTGCTGACCAAACGGGCCGACGTATTTGCCGGCCAAACCGAAATCATCCATTACGAGTGGTTGCCGCAGCTCGGACTCAACCTGAGCCTGCGCCTTGATGGATTGGGCTTCCTCTTCGCCCTGCTGATTCTCGGCATCGGTCTCCTGGTCATTCTCTACGCACGCTATTACCTGTCGAAGAAGGACCCAATGGGGCGATTCTTCGGCTTCTTCCTGTTGTTCATGGGCGCCATGCTCGGCGTGGTGCTGTCCGAGAATCTGCTGCTGATGCTGATGTTCTGGGAGCTGACGAGCCTTTCGTCGTTCCTGCTCATTGGTTACTGGAATCACCGCGCCGATGCGCGCCAAGGCGCTCGCATGGCGCTCGCCATCACCGGGGGGGGCGGCCTCGCTCTGCTCGCCGGGATTCTGCTGATTGGCCATATCGTCGGCAGCTTCGAGCTCACAACCGTGCTCGCTTCGGGCGATTTGATCCGTGCCAATGCGCTGTACCCGCTGACCTTGATTCTCGTGTTGCTCGGTGTGTTCACCAAGTCCGCGCAGTTCCCTTTTCACTTCTGGTTGCCACAGGCAATGGCAGCGCCCACGCCGGTATCGGCCTTCCTGCATTCCGCGACGATGGTCAAGGCCGGTGTCTTCCTGCTCGCTCGGCTGTTTCCGGCGCTGGCCGAGTCGGAGTGGTGGTTCTACATGGTCAGCGTCACCGGGCTGGTGACATTGCTGCTGGGCGCGGTGATGGCGCTGTTCCAGCACGATCTGAAAGGCCTGCTGGCCTATTCCACCATCAGCCATCTGGGCCTGATTACCTTGCTCTTTGGCCTGGACTCGCGTCTTGCAGCGGTCGCGGCGATCTTTCACATCATCAACCACGCGACCTTCAAGGCCTCATTGTTCATGGCCGCCGGGATCATCGATCACGAGACGGGCACTCGCGACATGCGCCGCATCAATGGCATGTGGAAGTACATGCCACACACCGCGGCACTCGCGATGGTGGCGTCGCTGGCAATGGCTGGTGTCCCATTGCTCAATGGTTTCCTGAGCAAGGAAATGTTCTTCGCTGAGACGCTCGATCAGCACCTGCTCGGTAGCTTCTATTGGACGATTCCCGCGGCAGCGACGCTGGCCGGTGCGTTCTCGGTCGCCTATTCGCTGCGTTTCGTTCACGACGTGTTCTTCAACGGCGAGCCGATCGATCTGCCGAAGTACCCGCCTCACGAGCCTGCCCGCTACATGAAGATTCCGGTGGAAATCCTCGTGTTGCTCTGCCTGCTGGTGGGGATGCTGCCGGCTTTCACCGTGGGCCCATTGTTGGCGGCGGCCGTGTCGGGAACGCTGAATGGCAATGTGCCTGAATACAGCCTGTCGATCTGGCACGGCTTCAACTTGCCGCTGGCCATGAGCTTTGCAGCGCTGATTGGCGGGATGATGATCTACTCGCTGCGCAAGTGGGCGTTCCGCTGGTA
>DNMQ01000212.1 GCA_003488145.1 Pseudomonas sp. | reverse complement strand
TCGTTGCCCCAGCCGCTCTGGGTCTGGGTCGAGCCGGTCATCAACGTGCCGCTCTGGCGGGATTCGGCATTATTGAAGTTGCCGGTCTGGGTCTGGGTGGCGGTAGTGGCTTCCGAGCTGATCTGCTCGACCATTGCGTCGTTGCTGAAGCCGCTCTGGTTTTGTGTGGCGAAGTTGCCCGAACCGCCGCTTTGCAGCACTTCTGCGTTGTTGTTGATGCCGTGCTGGTTCTGCTCCGAAGTGTTCTCGGCGGCAAAAGCCTGGGCAGTGGCGACGGTCAGAATGGCTGCTACAAGAGGTTTGAACTTAAACATTTTTGTCACTCCATGGATGTTTTAAGTACAGCGGTATTTCCTTGGGATTAGCGGTACTGGCGAACCACTACCGTCAGACCTCGGCCGCTCTGGCTGACATTGCTGCTATGCCCGCTGCCGGTCTGTTCGATGAGAGCGCGATTGCTCGAACCCTGCTGTGCGATGGCGGCGCGGTTGTCCGAGCCGTTCTGTTCGATCTGGGCGTCGTTGTCGAAGCCGTTCTGGCTGATCAGCGCTGCGTTGCCTTGGCCGATCTGCTCGATGCTGGCGCCGTTGGCGTAACCGCTCTGGATGATGTAGGCCTCCAGGTCGGAGCCGGTCTGGGCGATGCGGCCGGTCATGCTCTCGCCGGACTGCTGGATCAGCGCCACGGCGCCCTGGCCGCTTACGCCAGCGTGGGCGGATGGGTCTGCCGTGAGGTAGGCCAATTCGTTGGGGGCGAGATCGATCGAGGCGGGGATGTCGGCGTGGCTGGCGGTAGCCAGTAGCAGAACTGCGGGTAGCAGCAGGTCATGCGCAATCCGTTGCGAGCGTGTCATGGCGTCCTGTCCTGATGGGCTCTGATGTCGACATACTTGCCCTTAATCGGGGCGGCGAACATCCATCCAATGATTGAAAATGTTGCGATCCGGTGCGTAACAGGTGGTGATCAGGGACGCACGCTGCTGCCTCTGGGTGCGCTGCCCGGAAGCTCATGCGCAACGGCCGGGCAGGCGGCATCGCTATTGAGCGTGCCGTCAGCCGGGAAGGGGATTGCTAGGAACGCTGAAGCGTCGTCGGCGTTGCGCCGACGACTTGGATCTCAGTCCAGCTTGCTCAGGTACTTGCTCAGCGCCGGATGCTCGCCACCGCTGCCTTCGGCGGTCTGCCAGAGGCGCCGGTCGACGCCCTGGGCGATCAGGTGCGCCACGGCAGCCTCGATCGCCGAGAGTACGCAGAGCTGCGCCGGCTCGTTGGTGGTGTAACCCGCCTCAGCTTCGAGCAGTTCCTTGAACTCGATGAACTTGTAGACGTTGGCGCTACGGCCGACGGAGAAGATCGTCTTGGTGGTCATCACGTTCGACAGCACCCTGCCGCTGCGCACGTCGATGGCCCGCAGGTTCACCGTGACCTGATCGACGCGGTATTCCTGCGACAGTCCGATGCCCAGATAACGCGCACCCTGGCCGCCACTGCGCACGTTGGTTTCGTAGGCGACGATGGCACCTTCCATGATGATGTTGGCCGCCAGCAGCGACGGCAGCTCGGACTGGATATTGGGTGCCACGTCCGGCTTGGCCTGCGAGGCGCGGATGATCTTGCGCTCGGTCAGCACGTTCTGCAGGCCTTCACGCTCGAGCACCACGAACCAGCCACTGGCCTGCATGGCATCGACCAGCATGCTGGCCGCGCCCTGGGTCACCGCGGTGGAGAAGGAACTGGCCGGAGTGGGCTTGTACTGGCCGGTCTGGTCGCGAAAGCCGTACACCGCAGCCACCAGCGGGCCTTTCGGGCGCGGTAGCGCCAGCAGATCCTGGTAGGTCGAGGTACGTGGGGTCAGGGTTGGCGGGTGCTGGTCGGCAGACATGGGCTCGCGAACGGCGCAACCCTGCAGTACAGCCATCATCCCTATGGCTACGAATAGGCTTCTCATGGCCTTTGTTTCTCCTTGGGGGTCAGTTCTGACCGACTATGATTTCGGACATTTCGCCGGTGAGTCGGTCGGTGATTTCCACGATCAGCATGCCGGCGTCGCCGTTGTAGACGCGCACGATGAAATCGTCGGTGGTCACGGTGCCGGTCTTGCCATCGGTCACGCCGCTGAGCAGATCGCCCAGCAGGCGCGACTCCAGTTGGCTGGTGAAACGGTCCAGGGCGGACTGGTTTTCCAGCAGCGAGGAGCGATCGATGGCATCCGGGTCCTTCTTGCTGTTCTGCGCCTGCGCGTTGCCGAGCAGCCAGGCACCGTTGAGCGGGCTACCGCCGAAGGATGGGTTGACGGGGGTGTACACCAGCTCGGTGGCGCTGGCGCCAGTGCTGAGCAGCAGGCTGGCGAGCAGCGTGCCGAGCGCCTTGTGAATGTGCTGTTTCATAGTTCGTCCTTGGCCATGTCAATGTTGTCTTCGAACAACGCTTCGATCTTGCGCCGGTTGATTTCCTGCACCACGAAATCGGCAGCCTCGTATGCCGGTTCCTTCATGTCCGCCACGTTGGGCTGCAGGAAGCGGCGATACAGGGTCTGGTTCTCGTGCTCTACCCAGACCAGAACCCCCCAGCGCGCCGAGGGCCTTTCCTTGATGGCAAGGTTGAAGTCCAGGGTGCTGATGTCGTTCAGGCGTTCGCAGAANNTCGCAGAAGCGCAGGTAGAACTCGTGACCGGAGCGGGAAACCGTGTTGTTGGTGATGAATCCTTGCAGCTCGGCTTCGTCGGCCTGAGCGGTCAGGCTCAACAGCAGCAGAAGCAACGCGGCGGTGCGTTTCACGACACCGCCTCACCAACGTGGGCCAGCACCAGCGAGGCACCCTGGGCGCGATTGCTCGCGCCGAGCTTGCGCAGCGCGTTGTGCACATGGCTCTTGATGGTGTGGATGCTCAGGTGCAGCCTCTCGCCGATCGCCGCATTGGACAGACCCTGGCCGGCGAGGGCGAGGATCTGCTTTTCGCGCAGGGTCAACTCGTCGATGACCTGATGTGCGTTGCTGAGCTGCCGGTAGCGACAGAGCAGCGTTTCCATCAGCTCTCTCGGTAGCCAGTCGCCTCCGGCGAGCATGGTCTGGATACCGCGGACGAACATGGCGCGCGGCGTTGCGCGGTAGAAGACCCCGCGAATCCATGGATGCGTTTCGACCAGTCTGCGTGCCTGATCGGGTTGGGCGTTGATCAGCGCGACCGGCGTGTCGCCGAACTGGCGGAGCAGGTGCACGCAATCGTTGCGGTCGTAGCTGGCGACATCCAGCAACACCAGTGCGGAGTCCACATGCTCCGGCCGCGGCGTGACCATATGGACCAGTGTGCAGCTGGGGCAGTCGTACAGGTGCTGGCGCAGCGTGCTGTCGAGCAGCTTGCTGGCGGAGAGGAGTGTTATGCGGAATTGGGCGGGCTGGAAAGCCGGCGCGACATCGTCTTTCATTCGCATGTCCTTTGCTGAATGTTGATGGGCAGTCCTTGATTGCGTGACGCGCAGAGAGCGGTCCCGTCTGGCAATAGAAAGTAGTTCAGCTTTGCGACAAAAAAAAGTCAAAAATTAAAATTAGTGTCAGCATCCCGACGAAAAGGCGATTGAAGAGAATCTTCTGGCTCCGGGGAGGGCTTCTCTCCTAGAGTCCGATCTGTTGAGTGACGGCTTTGGTTCGGGCGCGTAGATGGAGATGGAGCGATGATTGATCCCGTGTTCTGGCTGGTGTTCTTCTCGGCCGCGCTGGCGCTGAACCTGTCGCCCGGGCCGGATCTGCTCTACGTGATTTCACGCACCCTGAGTGGCGGCCGCCGTATCGGTATGATTTCCGCCTGTGGCGTATGCAGCGGTGCGCTGGTGCACGTGGCGTTCGCCGCTCTGGGCATCTCGGCCATCCTCGCCACTTCGGCGCTGGCGTTTACGGTGGTCAAGTACGTCGGTGCCGTCTATCTGCTGTATCTCGGCTATCAGGCTCTGCGCTCGGCCGGCGGCGGAACCGTGCTGGCCCTCAAGGCAGCACCGCAAGCGTCCGCCTGGAAAGCCTATCGCCAGGGCGTGCTGGTCGATCTGCTGAACCCCAAGGCGGCGATTTTCTTCATGGCTTTCCTGCCTCAGTTCGTCCGCCCCGAGCATGGCTCCGTACCGCTGCAGCTGCTGGTTCTCGGCGTGCTGGTGGTTGTGGTGGCGATCATCATCGAGTGCGCTGTGGTGCTGCTGGCGGCCCGCGCCACCCAGGCGTTGCGCGACAATCCGGCCATAAGCCAGTGGCTGGACCGGGCGCTGGGCTCGATGCTCATCGCCCTGGGTATTCGCCTGGGCTTGAGCGAACGCCTCTGAAAGGGAATTGATCGCCACGGTGTGGCTCTCATGAAAGAAGGGCAGCCCTTCGGCAGCCCATGATGGGAGCTGTGTATGTCTCAGCAGAGCAAGAACACCTCGGCCAGCCTGATCCCCTGCCTGCGCTATCGCGATGTGGCCATCGCCATCGACTGGCTGAGTCGGGCCTTCGGTTTCGAATGCCAGCGCCAGTACCGCGACGAACAGGTCGGCATCACTCATGCACAACTGGCTTTCGGCAACGGCATGCTGATGGTCGGGCCGGTAGTGGACTCCGAGTACGGCCAGCAACTGCGCCAGCCCGACGAGATTGGCGGCGCATCCACCCAGGGCATCTACGTGATCGTCAACAGCGCCGATGCGCTCTACGCCCAGGCCAAGGCGGCCGGGGCGCAGATCGTCGTCGAGCTCAAGGACGAGGATTACGGCGGTCGCGGTTTCAGCTGCCGCGACCCGGAAGGGCATCTGTGGAGCTTCGGCACCTACGACCCCTGGGCGGACGAAGCGGCGGGAAGCGTCGCCCAGGCTTGAGTACGTTCCTGCGCGCGGGGCATCGCGCCGACCATCGGGGGGAATGTTCGGCGCAACGTCGCTGTCAGCTTAACTACGATTCTGTTGAAAAAGTCGGTTTTTGAGAGAGCTGCTTTTCGGCAGCTCAAAAATTGCTCGATTCCGGCGCTGCTACGTAAAAACTAATACAGCTCAGTTTTCTGGCGAACCAGATTTCAACGTCGCTAACGCTCTTTCATGGGCAAAAATCGCGGTGGGACTTTTTCAACAGAATC
>DNMQ01000214.1 GCA_003488145.1 Pseudomonas sp. | reverse complement strand
CTGGCGCGCAAGCAGGGCATCGCCATGCAGCTGGAGATTCAGCTGCCGGCCAAGTTCGTCTGGGATCTGAGCCGTACCGTGCTGGGCAGCCTGCCCGAGCAGTCGGCGTTTTCCCCGACCACCCTGACCTGGCGCCTCTACGGCTGGCTCTGCGAGCCGACCAACCTCGAGCTGGCGCCGCGTCTGGCGCAGTATCTCGACGGCGGCGATGAGCGCCGGCGGCTGTCGCTGGCTGCCAAGATCGCCGACGTCTTCGACCAATACCTGCTTTATCGCGACGACTGGCTGGCCGCTTGGGAGCGTGGCGATACCTTCGATCTCGGCCCGGACGAAGGCTGGCAGGCGCTGCTCTGGCGCGAGCTGACCAAGGACGGCCATCCGCACCGCGCCCGGCTGCTCGACGATCTGCTGCAGCGGCTCTACAGCGACGAACCCTTGCCCGGCCTGCCCGAGCGCCTGCTGGTGTTCGGCATCAGCAGCCTGCCGCCGCACCACCTGCGCGTGCTCGATGGTCTGGCGCGACATATCGACGTGGTGGTCTGCGCGCTCAACCCGAGCCGCGAAGCCTGGGGCGAGATTCGCGATATCCGCGAGCTGGCGCGCCAGCCTGAGAGCGGCGCTGACGATTGGTATCTCGACGTGGGCCATCCGCTGCTGGCCAGTCTCGGCAAGCAGGGCCGCGATTTCTTCGATTCCCTGTTCAGCCTGACCGCCAGCGAGGGCAGCCAGGAGTTCGGCCTGTATTCCGAAGACGAAGACCTGCGCGACGACAGCCTGCTGCACGCGCTGCAAAATGACATCCTGCGCCTGCGCACCCGGCAGCCCGATGAGCGCATCACCCTTGCCGAGGATGACCGCTCGCTGGAAGTGCATATCGCTCATTCGCCTCTGCGCGAGGTGGAAATCCTGCATGACCAGTTGCTGGCGCGCTTCGCTGCCAACCCGGCGCTGACGCCCGATCAGGTGGTTGTGCTGACCCCTGATATCGAGCGCTACGCGCCCTTTATCGAAGCCGTATTCGCGCCGCGCGAGGGCAGCCCGCGGATACCCTACAGCCTGGCCGACCGCAGCCTGCGCGCCGAGATGCCGCTGATCGAGGCCTTCCTCGAACTGCTGATGCTGGCGCAGAGCCGATTCGCCGCCGAGGAAATCCTCGCCTGGCTGGAGCAGCCGGCCATCGCCCGTCGCGCCGGAATCGAAAGCGAAGACCTGCCGCTGCTGCGCGACTGGTTGCGTGAAGCCGGCGTGCGCTGGGGGCGCGACGGCAGCCAGCGTGTTCGCCTGGGCTTGCCGGACGAATCAGCCTTCACCTGGCGCCAGGGGCTGGACCGACTGCTGCTGGGTTTTGCCGCGCCGCCACAACTGGCCGGCGACAACGCGCCACTGCTCGGCGAGCACTGGCCCCTGGATGCGCTGGAGGGCGCCCGTGCGCAACTGCTGGGACGGCTGGTGGAATTCGTCGATCGGCTCGGCACGCTGGCCGACCAGCTCGCGCGGCCGCGTCCGCTGGCCGAATGGGCCGATGACCTGCAGATCCTGATCGATACCCTGTTCGACGAGCGCGAAGCCGGCGACACGCTGCTGTTGTTATCCCAGGCCTGCGCGGCGTTGCGCGACCAGGCCCAGGCCGCGGACCTGACGCGACCCATCGAACTGGAACTGGTGCACCAGCAGCTCAGTGCCGCCTTGCAGCAGGGCGGCGGCGCCTCGGGCTTTCTTACCGGCGCGGTGACCTTCTGCACCATGGTGCCGATGCGCAGCTTGCCGTTCCGCGTGGTCTGCCTGCTTGGGCTGGACGACGGCGCCTTTCCGCGGCGCACACCGCCCTCGGGTTTCGATCTGATCGGCCGGCATCCACGCCGCGGCGACCGTGCCCGGCGGCTGGATGATCGCTACCTGCTGCTGGAAACCCTCCTCTCGGCGCGCGAGGCGTTGTACCTGTCCTATGTCGGCCGCGACCCGCGCGACAACGCCGTGCTGCCGCCGTCGGTGCTGCTCAGCGAAGTGCTCGAAGCAGTGGACATGACCGCCGAACTGCCCGTTGCGCAGGCTTCCGAGCATACTGGCGAGTCCGCACCCAAGACGGCCAGCCAGAAAATTCTCGTCGCCCACCCGCTGCAGCCGTTCTCGCCGCGCAATTTCGGCGACGGGCTTTGCGCCGGTTTCTCCTCGCCCTGGTTTCGCGCCGCCGGGCGTCTGGCCGAGCCACCGCAGACCCAGCCGCAGCCGTTTGCCAGCCTGCTCGCAGAGCCCGATGAGGCCTGGCTGACCATTGAGCCGTCGCAGCTGCTGCAATGCTTCCGCCATCCGGCGCGCTTCCTGCTCGAACAGCGCCTCGGTCTGCGTCTGGCCGATGACCACGAATCGCTCGCCAGCGACGAGCCGTTCGATTTGGAGATGCCAGCCTGGAACGGCCTGCGGCGCCTGTCACTGCAGGCGATGGAGCACGGCTGGTGCGATGAAGACGAACGGCGCATGGCCTGTGCTGCCGGTTGGCTGCCGACCGGCGAGCTGGGCCAGGCGCTGTGGGGCAAGCTGCGCGGGCCGGTGCGTGCCTTCGCGCCGCGGCTGTTCGAACTGCGCCCGGACGCCGTGCCGGAGCCGCTGCCGGTGGACATCACCCTGGCCGGCGTGCGCGTGCATGGCTGGCTCGACGGCGTAACCCCGGCCGGGCTGTTTGGCTGGAAGCTCGGCCGTCTCGGTGAGTGGGACCTGCCGCCGTTCTGGCTGCGCCATCTGCTGCTCAACCTCTCCGCCACGCCCGGCATCGAGCGCCACAGCCTGATGCTGTCCCCCGCCGGTGACTGGCAACTGGGGCCGCTGGCGAATGCCGCCGAGCTGCTCGAACCCTGGCTCGCCGCCTATCGCTGTGCCATCCGTGAGCCACTGCCGTTGCTGTCACGCAGCAGCCATGCCTTCGCCAAGGGGTATCGCAAGCCGAGCCGCGGCAGCGAACCGCTCGACTGCGCACGTAAACGCGCCCGCGAAGCCTGGCTCGGTGCTGAGTTCAGCCCCATCGCAGCCGAGGCCGAAGACCCGTGGAATGCCTTGGCCTTCCGCGACCGCGATCCGCTGAACGAGCGTTTCGAAAGCCTGGCTCAGGAATTGATCGGCCCGGCACTCGACGCCCTGGCTGAAGACGAGGAGGAAGCATGAAACTCGACCTGCTCGATTCCCCCTTCGATGGCCGCTCGCTGATCGAGGCCAGCGCCGGCACCGGCAAGACCTGGACGCTCACCGCGCTCTACGCCCGTCTGCTGCTGGAGCGGCAGCTGTCGGTGGGGCAGATTCTCGTCGTTACCTACACCACCGCCGCCACCGCCGAGCTGCGCGAGCGCATCCGCGCGCGGCTGGCCGACCTGCTGGCGGTGTATGAGGGCACGCCGAGCGCCGACGACTTTCTTAACCGCCTGCACGCGCGCTACCCGGACGAGGCATCGCGTCGTCGCCTATTGCTGGCTGTGCACGGCTTCGACGAGGCGGCGATCTTCACCATTCACGGCTTCTGCCAGCGCGCCCTGCAGGACGCCGCGTTCGAGGCCGGTGGTGACTTCGACGCCGAGCTGACCGCCGATGATCGCGAGATCATCGACGCGCTGCTGGCTGACGCCTGGCGCAGCGAGCTGGCCGATGCCGATCCGGCCTGGGCGCGCTTCCTGGCCAAGAGCCGGATCACCCCGCAGTGGCTGCGCCAGCGGCTGCGCAGTCATCTGGGCAAGCCCTATCTGCGGGTCGAGCCGCAGGGTGCGCCGGTCGCTGCGGATCTGCGTCCGGTAGAAGCTGCCTGGCAGCGCGCCGCTGATCTGTGGAAGCAAGCAGGCACTGCGTGGGTCGCCGAGCTGCTGGCCCATGGTGGGCTCAGTCAGAGCACGCACAAAAGTATCAAGTTTGCGCCATGGCAGGCGGATTTGGATGCCTATTTCGCCGATCCGGCGGTGATGTTCGATTTGCCCGAGGGCGTGGCCAAGTTCGGCGTCCGCGCGCTGACCAAGGCCTGCAAGAAGGGCCATGACGCGCCCGTCTGCGAGCTGGCCCATGCGCTGGACGAGCTCGCTGATCAGGTCGCCGAGGCGCTGCCGGCCGGCAAGCAGCGGCTGATCGCCCTGCAGGTGGCGCTGCTGGAACGGCTCAACCGCGAGCTGCCCGAGCGCAAGGCGACGCAGCGGCTGCTGGCCTTCGACGACCTGCTCAACCGTCTGGATCTGGCACTCAAAGGCCCGGTGGGCGAAGACCTGGCGGCCTCGCTGCGTGCGACCTACCCGCTGGCGCTGATCGACGAATTCCAGGACACCGACCCGATCCAGTACGCCATCTTCAACCGCATCTATGCCAAGGCGGGCGAGGCGTCGCTGTGTTTTGTCGGCGATCCAAAACAGGCGATCTACGCCTTCCGCGGGGCGGACCTTGCAACCTATATGACGGCCAAGCAGCAGGACGATCGCGAGCCCTTCAACCTGCCGACCAATTACCGCTCGACGCCCGAGCTGATCGCCGCGTTGAACCAGCTGTTCGATCATCCACAGCCGTTCGCCCAACCTGATCTGCGCTATCCAGCAGTAGGCGCGGCCGACAAGCCGCGTGCGAGCTTGCGGCTGGTGGAGGAGGGCGAGGCGGCGCCGCTGTCGCTCGTCTGGCTGGGCGACGATCCGCTCGGCAAGGGCGAAGCCGCGCAGCTGGCGGCGAGCGACACTGCCCGGCGTATCGCCCTGCAACTGGCAGGCGCCGCGGAAGGGCGCGCCGGTTTCGACAAGGAAGGTGTGTTTACTCCGCTGAAAGGTGGCGATATCGCCGTGCTGGTGGCCAACCACCGCCAGGCCGGGATGATCGCCGACGAGCTGGCGGCGCGCGGTGTGCCCAGCGTGCGCCGCGGGCGTGACAGCGTCTGGCGCAGCGAGGAGGCGGCTGAGCTGGCCGCAGTGCTGGCTGCCTACGCCGAGCCCGGTCGCGAAGGGCTGCTGCGCTATGCACTGGCCACGCGCCTGCTGGGGCGCAGCGCCGCCGATCTCGCTCGTTGCCAGGACGATCAGCAGCAGTGGGACGCCGAGCGCGAAGCCGCCGAGCGCTATCACCAGCTCTGGCAGCAGCAGGGGTTCATGCGCGTATTCCGGGCCTGGCTCGACGAGCAGGCGGTGGCCGAACGGCTGCTGGCGCGTGTCGATGGCGAACGTCGGCTGACCAACCTCCTGCACCTGGGTGAACTGTTGCAAGCCGAAAGCCTGCTGCGCCCGGGTCTTGAGCCGCTGCTCGCCTGGTTCAACCTGCAGCGCGGCAGCGAAGGCGCCGGCGAAGAAGCCCTGCTGCGCCTGGAAAGTGATGCCGAGCGGGTGCAGATCGTCACCATCCACACCAGCAAGGGGCTGGAATACCCGTTGGTGTTCTGTCCCTTTCTCTGGGACGGCAAGCTGCTCGGCAAGAACCGCGACAGCGCGCGCTGCCACGATGCTAATGGCCAGCCGCTGCTGGACCTCGGCAGCGACGCGCTGGAAGACAACCTCGAACGCGCCCGCCAGGAGGTCTTCGCCGAGCAGCTGCGCCTGGCCTATGTGGCCCTGACTCGCGCGCGCGACCGGCTCTGGTTGCACTGGGGGCCTGTGAATCTCTGCAAACCGAAGAAGGACGGCAGCCTGGCCGACGAAGGCCTGCACAGCAGCGCCCTGGCCTGGCTGCTGCATGGGCGCGAACTCCCAGGTGAGCAACCGCTGAGCGAGCTGGGCAACTACCTGGCTGACCTCAACGGCGGCAGCCTGCGCCAGGCCATCGAGCGACTGGTGCAGGGGAGCGACGGCCATATGGCTTGCCTGCCGCTGGAGTTGCGCGAAGCCAATGCACAGGGCCCCGGCCGCGCCGCGCCGCCTCAGCAGCTATCACAGCTCAATCGCAGCCTGCACAGTGCCTGGCGGATCGGCAGCTTTTCCGGTCTTGCAGCCGGCATGCATATGGAAGCGCCCGACCGCGACGCCCTTGCCATTCCTGATGCCGGCGAGCCGGGCAGCGGCTTCTTTGCTTTCCCCCGCGGTGCGCGAGCCGGTACCTGCCTGCACGCGATCCTCGAAGATTGGGCGCGCGGCAAAGGCGAGCTGGAGGCGCTAGTCGAACCCGCTTTGCAGGCCTACGGTCTGCCGCTGGAGTGGAAGGATATCGCCATCAGCCATCTGCAAAAGGTGCTCGACACCGATATGGATGGCGCCGGCCTGACCCTCGCCGCGCTGCAATCGGCCAGACGCCTGCCCGAACTCGGCTTCACCTTCCCGGTACGGGACCTCGACGTGACGCGGCTGCGCAGCCTGTTGGTCGATCCGGCCAATGGCCTCGCCGAACCCTTGCGCGAAGCGGCGGCGCGGCTGGAATTCGACAG
>DNMQ01000357.1 GCA_003488145.1 Pseudomonas sp. | reverse complement strand
AACGTGGACTGCGTCGTGCGTGGTGGGGAAATCACCGACCAGTCACTTATCGCCCGCCACGTTGGCGACCTACGCCTTGGCGTCTACGCGGCCCCTGGCTACCTCGAACGCGCCGGCGTGCCGACACACCCGAGCGAGCTGGAAAACAGCCACCGCCGCGTCGTCGGCTTTCTCTGGGCGCGCACCGGCAAACCGACGGCGTACGTCATGCAACGACAGGGCGAACAGGTTCAGGTGCACGGCCGCTACGCGCTTGCCGTAGACGATGGCAACGCCTGCCTGGCCGCGGGGCTGGCCGGGCTGGGCATCATCTGGCTGCCGGAGTACATGGTCAGAACGCACCTGGCCAACGGCGAGCTGTTGCCACTGCTGCAAGACTGGCGGCTCGATGAAATGCCGCTGTACCTGGCGTTCCCACCGAATCGGCATGTCAGTGCCAAGCTGCGCGTGTTCATCGATTGGGTCATCGAGCTGATGGCGCAGCATGCGCCCGTGCTCGACCGTCGACCGGTGGCAGACCGCTAGAGCTGCAGCGCCAGCCCTATCAAGACCGTGCACTCCACCAGCTCCAGCAGCGCACCAGCGGTATCGCCAGTGGTGCCGCCAAGCCGGCGCAGCATGGCGCGACGCGCCAGCAGAAACGTCACCGCAGCAAACGACAGGGCGATCAGCCCGCTGCTGCCGAACAGCAAACAACCCACCGCGACCAGCGCCAGTACGACCCTCGCCTCGCCATGCGGCAGATTCGCTGCCAGCGCATGACCAAGTCCGTTGGGCCGCACATACGGCGTCAAGAGAAACAGCGCTGGCAGCGCGGCCCGCCCCAGTACCGGCGCCAGCAACAGTGCGGAGTACTGTTGCGCCTGGAGCAACGCCAACAGCGCGCTGAACTTGAGCAACAGCAGAAGCACCAGGACCACCACGGCGACCGGGCCGCTACGCGGGTCCTTCATGATTTGCAGGGTTCGCTCGCGGTCGCCGAAGCCACCCAGCCAGGCGTCGGCGCTGTCGGCCAGGCCATCGAGGTGCAGGCCGCCGGTCAGCGCAACCCAGAGGGTGAGGAGCAAGACCGCCTGTAACAGCGGTGCAGCCCCATCAAGCACAAACGCGGCCAGACAGAGCAACGCGCCGAGCAACAGACCAACCACCGGGTAATACAGCAATGAACGCCCCTGCTGCCCGGGCTCCGGCATTGCCGGCAAGCGGATCGGCAGGCTGGTGAGAAATTGCAGGGCGATCAATAACGGCAGCATCGGCAGGTCCTATACCTCGACGGCGGCCGGTTCGCCCGCCGGAGAAGCGTTGAGCGGCAGCAACTCACCGTGGGCCACAACCACATCCAGCAACCGCTCCCTTGGCAAGCCCCGCGCACGCGCCAGCAGCAGGCGCATCACGCCGGCATGACAGATGACCAACAGCCGCTGGCCGGCAAAGCGCTGCCCAAGGCAGTCGATGGCAGCCAGCACGCGCGCCTCGAACTGCGCCAGCGGCTCACCGCCAGGCGGCGTAAAACCATAGGGATCGGCCCAGAACAGGCCGAGCGCCTCGGCGCTGTGCTGCATCAGCTCGGCGGCGCTACGGCCTTCCCAGTCGCCAAAATGCAGCTCGCGCAGGTCCGGCTCCAGCTGCAGCGGCAGGCCGTGCTGTGCGGCCAGCTCCCGCGCGAAGGCGGCACAGCGTTGAAGCGGCGAGCTGACCAGCACGTCCCAGGGACCGGCGCCAGCAACCGCATCGCGCATCTGCTGCCAGCCGTGAGCAGTCAGCGCATCGTCGAGCCTGCCGCGAAAGCCACCGCCCCGCTCGGTCTCGCCATGGCGGAGCAGATCGATGCTCGTGATCATGCAGTTCGGTCCGAAATTTCAGCTTCGGCGAACGTCGCCATTTCGTTGTGCAGCGCGCAGGCCTGCTGCAACAATGGCACCGCCAGCGCCGCCCCGCTGCCCTCACCCAGGCGCAAGCCGAGATCGAGCAACGGCACGGCGCCAAGTGCTTCCAGCACCGCCAGATGGCCGGGCTCGGCAGAACGATGGGCGAAGATCAACCAAGGTCGACAGGCCGGGTTCAGCCGCACCGCACAGAGCGCTGCAGCGCTGCAGATAAAGCCGTCGACCAGTACCGCAATGCCCAGTTGCGCGCTGCGCAGATAGGCACCCGCCAGCGCCGCGATTTCGAAACCACCCAGTCGGCGCAGGGCTTCAAGCGGCGCGACACAATGCTCGGCGTGCAGCCGAATCGCGTCCTGGATCACCTGAACCTTGTGTCGAACACCGGCCAGGTCGAGCCCGGTGCCCGGCCCGACCAGCGTCAACGGCGAGCGCGGCAGCAGCACAGCAGCCAAGGCGCTGGCGCTGGTGGTGTTGCCGATGCCCATTTCGCCACCGATGAACAGCTGGGCAGAGCCTTGCGCGGCACGCTGCGCGCTGTCGCGTCCGGCTGCCAGGGCCAGACGCATTTGCTCGTCACTCATCGCCGCTTCGCGAGCCAGGTTGGCCGTGCCGGGGCCGAGTCGCAAATGGCTCACGCCATCCAGTTGTAGCGGTTCCACCGTGCCCAGGTCGATCACCTCCAGCGGCGCGCCCAGGCGCTTCGACAACACGCTCAGTGCAGCCCCGCCGACGACGAAATTGCGCAGCATCTGCCCGGTCACTGACTGCGGATAAGCCGAAACACCCTCTTCCACCACGCCGTGATCGCCGGCGAACACGCTGACATGCAGGCGCTCGACCTGCGGCCGCTCGCTGCCCTGCATGGCTGCCAGCGACACCGCCAGGGCTTCGAGCTGGCCGAGCGCACCACGTGGCTTGGTCAACTGGTCCTGGCGCGCCAATGCCTGGGCGCGCACGGATTCATCCAGCATGTCGCATGGCTCGTTCCACCAATCGTGCATCAATGCGCTTCCTTCAATGTGCGTCCTTCAATGTCATGGGCAGCCCGGCGACCATAAAGGTCACCCGCTGCGCCCGTTCCGCCACGGCCTGGTGCAGCCAGCCGGCCTCGTCCACATAGCGACGGGTCAGCTCGCCCAGCGGCACCACGCCGAGGCCGGTCTCGTTGCTGACCAGCAGGATCCGCCCCGGCAACCCGTCCAGGCATTCGAGCAGAGCATCACGCTCCTCGGCGAAGCGCGCCGCGTCGTCCAGCATCAGCAGGTTGGTTAGCCAGAGGGTCAGGCAGTCGACCAGCAGGCAGCGATTCGCAGCAGCCTGCTCGCGCAGCACCCGCGCCAGTTGCAGGGGTTCTTCGACCAGTGTCCAGTGCGCCGGGCGCCGCTCACGGTGATGGGCGATGCGCTCGGTCATCTCGCCGTCCAGCGGCTGGCTGGTGGCGATATAGGTAACCGCCAGGCCGCTATCGGCAGCCAGACGCTCGGCAAAGCGGCTCTTGCCCGAGCGGGCGCCGCCAAGAATCAGTTCCAGCATGCTCAGTCTTCCAGCCCGCAGAGCGCGCGTAACCGCGCGGTATCCAGATGTGTCTCGACCAGGTCGGCGAGGCGCTCGATGTCGCGCTCGCGCAGCGCGTGGTAGTCGACAGTCTCCACCGCATCGAGGCCTGCCCAGCGCAGCAGCGCAGCACAGGCCTCGGGGCCTTCGAACAGGCCGTGCAGATAGGTGCCGAGCACCTGCTCGTCGGCGCTGATGGCGCCATCGCAGCGGCCATCATCGAGCTGCACCGCTGGCTGCTCCAAGGCCGGGCCGCTGCTGACGCCGGCATGAATCTCGTAGCCGCTGACCGGCACGCCGCCCGGCAGCAACCGGCCGGTGACGTTGCGCAACTGCTTGTCCGCCTCAAGAACCGTGTCGAAATCCAGCAGCCCGAGCGCCTCGCTCTCCCCCGCCGCACCTTCCAGCCCGAGCGGATCGGCAATGCGCGTGCCAAGCATCTGCAGGCCGCCACAGATGCCCAGCAATTTGCCGCCGTAGCGCAGGTGCTTCTGGATTGCAGCTTCCCAGCCGTTGGCGCGCAGCCAGGTAAGGTCGGCGCGTACGCTTTTCGAGCCGGGCAGGATGATCAGATCGGCAGGCGGCACCGGCTGCCCGGGACCGACGAACTGCAGGTCGACCTGCGGGTGCAGGCGCAGCGGGTCGAAGTCGGTGTGGTTGCTGATGCGCGGCAGCACCGGCACCACCACCTTCAGCGCGTCGCCGGCCTTGCCGGACTGGCGCACGTCGATGGCATCCTCCGCTTCCAGATGGAAATCCATCAGGTACGGCAGCACGCCCAGTACCGGCTTGCCGGTGCGTTGTTCCAGCCAGTCGAGACCGGGCTGCAACAGCGCAATGTCGCCACGAAAACGGTTGATGACGAAGCCCTGAACCCGCGCCTGCTCGCTTTCCGAGAGCAACGCCAAGGTGCCGACCAGATGGGCGAACACCCCACCCTTGTCGATATCGGCGATCAGGATCACCGGGCAATCCACCGCCTCGGCGAAGCCCATGTTGGCGATATC
>DNMQ01000356.1 GCA_003488145.1 Pseudomonas sp. | reverse complement strand
CGCGCCCTTCCCGGACCACTGCAGTTCTCCGCAATGCTTGAGTTCCTGGGCGTCTGGTCCCGCCTGTCCGACGCGCCGATCGCGCCAATGGTCTGGCGCGGCGACGTGGGCCGAAGTTGGGGTTGGGGCGTGCTCGATTTCGCTGGCGGCACCGTGGGGCACAGCAACGCTGGTATCGCCGGCCTGGTGGCCTGCCTGGTGCTGGGCAAGCGCAAGGGCTATCCGACCACGCCGATGGCGCCGCACAACCTGGGCCTGACCCTGGTCGGTGCCGCAATGCTCTGGGTCGGCTGGTTCGGCTTCAATGCGGGCTCGGCCATCGCCGCCAACGGTACGGCCGGCATGGCCATGCTGGTCACGCAGATCGCAACTGCCGCTGCGGCGCTGGGCTGGATGTTCGCCGAGTGGATCGGCCACGGCAAACCCAGCGCGCTGGGCATCGCCTCCGGCGTGGTTGCCGGTCTGGTCGCCATCACGCCGGCTGCCGGCACAGTGGGCCCGATGGGCGCTCTGGTCATCGGCCTGGTATCCGGAGTGGTCTGCTTCTTCTGCGCCACCAGCCTGAAACGCAAGCTCGGCTACGACGATTCGCTGGACGCCTTCGGTGTGCACGGCATCGGCGGCATCGTCGGTGCGCTGCTCACCGGCATCTTCGCGGCACCTATGCTGGGTGGCTTCGGCGAAGTGGAGAACATCGGCCTGCAGCTGTGGATTCAGTTCAAGGGCGTGCTGTTCACCGTGGTGTACACCGGCATCGTCACCTACCTGATCCTCAAGGCGATCGATCTGGTGATGGGCCTGCGGGTGAACGAGGAGCAGGAGACCATCGGCCTCGACCTCAGCCTGCACAACGAGCGTGGCTACAACCTGTAATCCATTCAGGGCACCCCGGAGCCAACCCCGGGGCCAATCCGAAAAGCGGCACCGGCCATCGACGCGGCATGCGATGGCCTGTGGACCGAACAGCGCACAAAGCGCGACAGCAAGAGGTGAAACATGGATAGCACTGCATTGATACCCGTCCAGTACGGACTCGATACCTTCTACTTCGTGATCTGCGGAGCGCTGGTGATGTGGATGGCGGCAGGTTTCGCCATGCTCGAAGCCGGTCTGGTCCGGGCGAAGAACACCGCCGAGATCCTCACCAAGAACATCGTGCTCTACGCGCTGGCGTCGATCATGTATCTGCTGGTCGGCTACTACATCATGTATTCAAGCCCGGACGGCGGCATCCTGCCGAGCCTGGGCTTCCTGATCGGAGACGAGAACGCCGTCGACGTGGTCGCCGCCGGTGGTGAGGACGCGCCTTACTACTCCGCGCGTGCCGACTTCTTCTTCCAGATCGTGTTCGCCGCGACCTGCATGTCGGTGGTTTCCGGTGCGGTGGCCGAACGCATGAAGCTGTGGGCGTTCATCGCCTTCGCCGTGGTGATGACCGGCTTCATCTACCCGGTTCAGGGCTTCTGGAAGTGGGGCGGTGGTTTCCTCGACGCGGCGGGTTTCCTCGACTTCGCCGGCTCGGGCATCGTACACATGGCCGGTGCGGCGGCTGCTCTGGCGGGTGTGCTGCTGCTCGGTCCGCGTAAGGGCAAGTACGGTGCGAACGGTCAGATCAACGCCATCCCCGGTGCCAACATGCCGCTGGCGACCCTCGGTGCCTTCATCCTGTGGATGGGCTGGTTCGGCTTCAACGGTGGCTCGCAGCTGAAGATGAGCACCATCGAAGACGCCAATGCCGTCGCTCAGGTCTTCGTCAACACCAACATGGGCGCTGCAGGCGGCCTGATCGCCGCGCTGATCACCGCGCGTCTGCTGTTCGGCAAGTCCGACCTGACCATGGTGCTCAACGGCGCGCTGGCCGGCCTGGTGGCGATCACTGCCGAACCGCTGACCCCGAGCGCTCTGCAGGCGACCCTGATCGGCGGCGTGGGTGGTGTGCTGGTGGTGTTCAGCATCCTTGGCCTGGACAAGCTCAAGCTCGACGACCCGGTCGGTGCCATCTCCGTGCATGGTGTTGCCGGCATGTGGGGCTTGCTGGCCGTGCCTCTGACCAACGCCGATGCCACCTTCGGTGCCCAGCTGCTGGGTCTGGTGTCGATCTTCCTCTGGGTGTTCATCGCCAGCCTGATCGTCTGGGGCATCATCAAGGCGGTGATGGGCCTGCGCGTCAGCGAGGAAGAGGAATACGAGGGCGTGGACGTCGTCGAGTGCGGTCTGGAAGCCTATCCGGAGTTCACTCGCCAGTAACGATTCGCTGGTTCATGACAAGGGCGCCTTTTGGCGCCCTTTGTTTTTTTTGGCGCCACGCTAGAATGCGCGCGACCAGCCGTTGAACATGAGCCTTCGAACATGTGGCAACAGACCCTGATCACCTTGCGCGCGCGGCCACGCGGCTTTCATCTCGTCACCGATGAGCTGCTCGACGCACTGCCGGAACTGCGGCAATGCCGGGTCGGTCTGTTACACCTGTGGCTGCGGCATACCTCGGCCTCGCTGACGATCAACGAGAATGCCGATGCAGCGGTTCGACGAGATTTCGAGCGCTTCTTCAATCGCCTGGTGCCGCAGGGTGAGGGAGGCTACGAGCACGACTACGAAGGGCCGGACGATCTGCCGGCGCATTTCAAGGCCAGCCTGCTCGGCTGCCAGTTGAGCCTGCCGGTCAGCGATGGGGGGCTGGCACTCGGTACCTGGCAGGGCATCTATCTCGGAGAGCACCGCGACCAGGGTGGCGCGCGGCAGATTGTGGCAACGCTGCACGGGACGGCAAGTTGAATTTTTTTTGGCGGTGTCGGTCTTTCCGCATCGCTGGGCTATAACTTACTACCGCTTTGGCAAGCCATGAGGTTGAACATGAGCGACGAAGAACTAGAACAAGACGATCTGGACGTAAGCGACGAGGAGGAAGGGGAAGAGCTGAACGCTGCCGATGATGGCGACGACAGTCTCGACGACGAAGGGACCGACAGCGAGCGCGCTACGCCGGCCAAGAAGGCCAAGGCGAAGGCCGTGGAACCGGACGAACTGCCGAGCCTGGAAGCCAAGCAGAAGGAGCGCGATGCACTGGCGCGAGCCATGGAAGAATTTCTCGCGCGTGGCGGCCAAGTGCAGGAAGTCGAGCCCAATGTGGTCGCCGACCCGCCGAAGAAGCCGGATAGCAAGTACGGCAGTCGCCCTATCTGAGCACCAAAAAGAATTGCGCAAAAGCCCGCCTCCAAGGCGGGCTTTTGCGCATCTGGCGTCTGGCTTTTCGCTCAGTCGCCGCGCCAGTCGAGCAGCAGCTTGGGCAATTCGGCCAGGCTATGGATCTGTGCATCGGGATGGTAATCGTGCGGCCAGGCGACGCGCTTGGGGTTGAACCAGATCGCCCGCATGCCCGCCTGTTGCGCTCCGGCGATGTCATCCAACGCGTGGTCGCCGACGTGCACGGCCTGTTCCGGGCGCGCATCGCCCAGGCGAAGGGCTTGTTGGAACGGATGCGGGTCGGGCTTGCCGACGCCCAGCTCCTCGGCGCACAGGGTGAACTGGAAATAGTCGGCCAGGCCCAGGCGGCGCACGTCGGCGTTGCCGTTGGTGATCACGCCGAGGGTGTAGTGATTGGCGAGAAATTCCAGGGTGGGCTGCACGTCCGGGAAAATCTGCACCTGGTGGCGCGCATCGAGAAACACCTGGAAGGCCTGTTCGGCCAGCTGGTCCGCTTCGTCGGCGGGATAGCCGGCATCGTGCAGCGCGTGCTGCAGGATGCGCCGGCGCAGCTCGCTGATACGGTGGCGCAGCGCCGAGTCCTGCTCCACCAGCATGCGGCGGATCGCGCCGAGGGCTTCGACGGGAAATTCGCCCAGGCGCGGTGCATGTACCGCCAGCCAGTCGCGCAGCGCGGTCTCGGCGCTCTGGATGGCCGGTGTGGTTTCCCAGAAGGTATCGTCCAGGTCGAAGGTGATCAGGCGGATGCTCATGTGTCGGTGTCCTGCTTGCGCTTGGCGCGCGGATGCGCCTGATCGTAGACCTTGGCCAGGTGCTGAAAGTCCAGATGGGTGTAGATCTGCGTGGTGCCGATATCGGCATGGCCGAGCAGCTCCTGCACCGAGCGCAGGTCCTGGGACGACTCCAGCAGGTGGCTGGCGAAGCTATGACGCAACATGTGCGGATGCAGATGCTGGCCGAGCTCGCGCACACCGGCCTGACGCACCCGCATCTGCACGGCGCGGGCGCCGAGGCGACGGCCCTGCTGGCCGATGAATACCGCGCCATCGGCTGGGTTGGCCAGCGCGCGTATTGGCAACCAGGCCTGCAACGCCTCGCGCGCCTTGCGCCCGACGGGCAGCTCGCGCACCTTGTTGCCCTTGCCGAGCACCCGCACCAGCCCCGCCGGCAGGTCGAGCTGGTCGAGGTTCAGGCCAACCAGTTCCGACAGGCGCAGACCGGACGAATAGAACAGCTCGAGCATCGCCTGGTCACGCAGGGCGATGAAGTCGTCCTCGACGCCACCATCGAGCAACTGCATGGCTCGGTCGGTATCCAGCAGCTTCGGTAGACGCCGTTCGCCTTTCGGCGCCGACAGACCGGCCGCCGGGTCGTGTTGGCAGATGCCTTCCTGATTGAGATAGCGATACAGGCCGCGCACCGATGACAGCAGGCGTGCCAGGCTGCGGCTGGATTGGCCCTGACGATGCAGCTCAGCGATCAGCTGGCGCAGGTGGCGGCCCTGTAGCCCGCGCCAGTCGGCTATTTGCTCGCGCTCGCAATGGGCCAGCAGCTTGTTCAGGTCGCGGCGGTAGCCTTCCAGCGAATGGCCCGACAGTTGCCGGGCGCTGCGCAGGTATTCGAAGTAGGCGTCGAGTTCGTTCTGCATGAGCAGGCTCCAGCCTCAGGCAGCGAGCAGGCGCGTGTGGTGCTTGGCGTTGGCCTGCAATTGTGCTCAGCGCACCGAGCGCAGCGGGGTGCCGAAGCGCGGCAGCACGCGGGTCAGCACTTCGGCGATATAGCCGAGAAACAGCGTGCCCAGCGAACTCTTGTAGTGCTGCGGGTCCGGGCTGCCGATGGCCAGCACGCCGAGCTGGTTGTTCAGGCTGACCACCGCGGCAGAGCCAACGCTGCCACCATCCTCGCCGAAGAGGAAGTTCAGTTCATGCGGGCGCAGTACGCCGCAGATGGTCTTGCCGCCGTCGAGCAGCCCGCCGATGCTCTGCTGCGCCTCGCCGGTGCTGACGCAGCGGCCGACCGGCAGCGTGGCTTCGCTGAACAGGATCAGGCTGACATAGGGGACCTGAAATTCATGGCGCAGGCTGTCTTCGACTGCGCTGACCACTTCTTCCAGGCTGCTGGCGTCGAGCAGGTCGAGCACCAGGCGGCGGGTCTTGTCGAACAGACGATCGTTGTCGCGGGCCACGTCCATCAGCTGCGAAAGGCGATGGCGCATCTCGATGTTGCGCTCGCGCAGCAGNNGACAGACGGCCGCCGGGCAGTTCGATCTGCACCGGGGAGTCCATCCAGCCCTGGCGGATGGCGGCTACCGCGGCCGCGCAGGCGCCGGTGCCACAGGCCTGAGTCTCACCGGCACCGCGCTCCCAGACGCGCAGGCGTGCCTGACGGCGGTCGACGATCTGCAGGAAGCCAACGTTGACCCGTTGTGGAAAGCGCGGGTGATGCTCAATCTTCGGCCCCAGCTCATGCACGGGTGCCTGCTCGACGCTATCGACGCGCAGCACCGCGTGGGGGTTGCCCATGGATACCGCGGCCAGTTCGACCTGCTGCCCGTCCACCTCGAGTGGATAGCTCAGGGCTTCGCGTTCGGCCTGAAACGGAATCTCGGCCGGCACCAGGCGTGGCGGGCCCATGTCGAC
>DNMQ01000358.1 GCA_003488145.1 Pseudomonas sp. | reverse complement strand
AGGTTGACCAGCATGATCATGCCGAAGTGCACCGGATCGACGCCGAACGAGGTCACCACCGGCAGCAGGATCGGCGTGAGGATCAGGATCAGCGGCGCCATGTCCATCAGCGTGCCCAGCACCAGCAGCATGAAGTTGATGCACAGCAGGATCACGTAGCGGTTGTCCGACAGGGTCAGGAATGCCGTGGTGATCTTCGCCGGTATCTGCATCAGGGTCATGATGTAGCCGAAGCTCGCGGCGAAGGCGATCAGGATCATCACGATGGAAAGTGTGCGCACCGTGCGGTGCAGCATCTTCGGCAGCTCGCGCCACTTGTAGTCGCGGTAGATGAACATGGTCACGAAGAAGGCCCAGACCACGGCCACGGCGGCCGACTCGGTGGCGGTGAACACGCCGGAGAGAATGCCGCCGAGGATGATCACCATGGTCATCAGCCCCCACAGCGCCTCGACGCAGATCTTCAGCGCCTGACGCAGCGGGCTCACCTCGCCCTTGGGGTAGTTGCGCTTGCGCGCGAAGAGCAGGCACAGCGTGGCCATGGTGGCGCTGAGCAGCAGCCCCGGGCCGATCCCGGCGACGAACAGCGCGGCGATGGAGACGGTGCCGCCGGCGGCCAGCGAGTAGATCACCGAATTGTGGCTGGGCGGGGTGAGCAGCGCCTGCACCGAGCCGCTGACGGTCACGGCGGTGGAGAACTCGCGTGGATAGCCCTTCTTTTCCATCTCCGGGATCAGCACGGAACCCACCGAGGCGGTATCGGCCAGAGAGGAGCCGGAGATGGCGCCGAAGAAGGTCGACGCGGTGATGTTGACCAGCGACAGGCCGCCACGAACGAAGCCCACCAGCACACCGGCGAAGGCCACCAGGCGCCGCGCCATGCCACCTTCGGCCATGATCGCGCCGGCCAGGACGAAGAAGGGGATGGCCAGCAGGGAGAATTTGTTCACGCCACCGGCGATCTGGATCATCACGGCGTGCAGCGGGATGTCGATGTACCAGGCGCCGACCAGGGTGGCCAGGCCGAGGGCATAGGCGACCGGAACGCGCAGCAGAATGAGGACGATGAAGCTGCCCAGCAGGATGACGGCATCCATTACACGGACTCCTTGGACTCTTCGCGGGCTTCGTAATCGACGACCCGGCGCTTGCTCTGGTCGCCGTACAGCAGCTGCTCGATGACGAACAGCAGGGTGATCAGGCCGCCCAGGGGAATCGGCGCATAGCTGATGCCGACCCGCATCCAGGTCAGGGTGCTGAGGTACTGATTCCAGGTGGCGACGCACAGCTTGTAGCCCCAGATCAGCATGAACAGGGCGATGGCGGCCATGGCCAGGCGCACGAACAGGGTGACAAAGGGCTGGGCCGCGGCCGGCAGGCGCTCGCTGAGCACCTGGACCGCCATGTGCGCGCCGGCGCGGTAGCTGGCGGCGGCGCCGACGAAGGTGAACAGCACCATCAGCAGGATGGCGATCGGCTCGGGCCAGCCGAGGCCCTGGCCCAGTGCATAGCGGCTGAACACACCCCAGGGAATGATCGTCGCCATGACCACGATCGCCAGGGCGGCGACGATGACGCAGGCGCGGTATATGGCGTCGTTGACGCCCAGAACCAGGTTTTTCATGAGACTTCACCGGTTGCGCGGCGCAGGCGGGTGGCCGGCGCCGCGCGCTTGCGCGAGGGTTACTGAACGGCTTCGATGCGCTGGATCAGCTCGGCGAACTGCGCGCCGTACTTCTCACGGACCGGGGCGGTGGCGTCGTAGAAGGGCTTGGTATCGACTTCGATGTACTCGACGCCCTCGGCCTTGAGCTTCTCGTTGCTGGCGTTTTCCTTGGCTACCCACAGCTCGCGTTCTTCCAGCTGGGCTTCCTTGGCCAGCTTCTTGACCAGCTCCTGCTGCTCGGGGCTGAGCTTGTTCCAGGTGGTCTTGGACATCAGCAGCGGCTCGGGGAGGATCAGGTGATGGGTCTGGGTGTAGTACTTGGCGGCGCGGAAGTGGTTGTGCTCGAGCAGGGTCGGCGGGTTGTTCTCGGCGCCATCGATCACGCCGCTCTGCAGGGCGCTGAAGATCTCGCCGGTGTCCATGGCGATGCCGTTGGCGCCCATGGCGTTGAGGGTGTCGATGAACAGCGGGTTGCCGATCACGCGGATCTTCATGCCCTTGAGGTCATCCAGGCTGCGCACCGGCTTCTTGGTGTAGAGGCTGCGGCTGCCGGCTTCCATCCAGGCCAGGCCGACCATGTTGAAGTCCGAGTTGGTGATGGCGTCGAGGATTTCCTGGCCGATCTCGCCGTCGACCACCTTGCGCATATGGTCGACGTCGCGGAACACGAAGGGCATGTTGAACACGTTGGTGGCCGGCACCACCGGGCCCACCGAGCCGAGGCTGACGCGGGTCAGCTGGACGGCGCCGATCTGGGTCTGCTCGATCACTTCCTTCTCCGAGCCGAGTACGCCACCGGCGAACATGCGCGACTTGATCTCGCCGTTGGTGGCGGCTTCCAGTTTCTTGCCCAGGTTTTCCATGGCGACCACGGTGGGGTAGCCGGCGGGGTGGATCTCGGCGATCTTCAGGGTCATCTCGGCCTGTGCCAGCGAAGACAGGCCGAGGGCTAGCGGAAGTGTGGCCAGAAGCAGCTTGCGTTTGAGGTTCATGGAAAACTCCGTTTTGTTGTTGTAGGTGAACAGCAGTGCTTGACCGGCGCCGCGAGCGGCCCGGGGTGGATCAGTGCCGGGTGAAGGCGGGCTCCTCGAGGCCGGTGACGCCGGGGTTGAGCGCGAACAGGCCGCCGGCCAGCGGCTGATCGGCGAGGTCGCCGCCAGGTCGGATCGAGGTGACGTACAGCGTGTCCAGCCGTGGCCCGCCGAAGGCGCACATGGTCGGTTTCTTCACCGGCACGGCGAGGGAGCGATCCAGCCGGCCGTCCGGGGTGAAGCGGTGGATCAGCCCGGCGTCGTTGCCGCAGATCCAGTAGCAACCCTCGGCATCCACAGCGGCGCCGTCGGGGCGGCCGGGGTACTCGAGCATGTCGACGAACAGGCGGCGACGGCTCGGCGTGCCGCTGTCGGTGTCGTAATCGAAGGCCCAGATCTTCTGCACGCCGGGATGCGAATCGGACAGGTACATGGTTCGCCCGTCCGGGCTGAAGGCCAGGCCGTTGGGCACGATAAAGCCGTCCAGCTGCGGCACCAGCGGGCCGCGCGCGGCCTGGTCATCGAGCCGGTACAGCGCGCCGACCGGATGCCCGGCGGCCATGTCCAGCGCCATGCTGCCGGCCCAGAAGCGGCCCTGGCGATCGCAGCGGCCATCGTTCATGCGCATCGCGGGCAGCTGGTGATCGATGGTCGCCAACGGGCGGCTGTCGAGCCGGCCGTCCGGGCCTGTCTGCAGGGCGAAGAAGCCGCTCTCCATGCCGGCCACCCAGCCGTCGCCGTGGCGGGCGATGCAGGCCAGCATCTGCTCGCCCTGCCAGCGGGAAAGCTGGCCGTCGGCAGCGCTCCAGCGCAGCAGCTCGCGGTTGGGGATGTCGACCCAGTACAGCGCCTGTTCGGCGGCGACCCAGACCGGGCTTTCACCGGTGGCGCAGCGCAGGTCGGCGATGAGTTCAGCTTCACTGGCCATTGCGTTTCTCTTTGTTGTTGTACGCGGGCGAAGGGGGCTATCAGTCGAAGGGGCCGGCCGCGACGAAGGCGCCGCCCTGATAGATACCGGCCGGGTCGTCGGCGCTGTAAGGCGGTTGCTGCTCGACCTTGTCGCGGAACGCTTCGGAGCTGTCCTGCGCCTCGAAGCCCAGGTGCGCGGCCAGATGGTTGTCCCACCACACATCACGGTTGGCGGACATGCCGTAGACCACCGTATGGCCGACCGCTGGCGTGAACAGCGCGCAGCGCATCAGCTCGGTGAGGTCACGAAAACTCAGCCAGGTGCTCATCATTCGGTGGTTGGCCGGCTCGGGGAATGAGGAGCCGATGCGGATGCTGACGGTCTCGATGCCGTAGCGATCGTGGTAGAAGCTCGCCATGTCCTCGCCATAGGACTTGGACAGGCCGTAGTAGCCGTCCGGGCGCCGTGGTGTGTGGGCGTCCAGGGTTTCGGTCTGCGGGTAGAAGCCGATCACATGGTTGGAGCTGGCGAAGACCACACGCTTGATGCCATGCAGGCGGGCTGCTTCATAGATGTGAAAGGTACCGCGGATATTGGCGTCGAGGATTTCCTCGAACGGCCGCTCGACGGAGACGCCGCCGAAATGGGCGATGGCATCTACGCCTTCGCACAGGGCATGCACGGCCGCCTTGTCGGCGAGGTCGCAAGGCACGACCTCCTCGTGTTCGCCGGCTGCCGGGGCCATCGGCGCGATATCGGACAGTCGGATGATGCGGGCGTAGGGCTGCAGGCGTGCACGCAGCTCCTTGCCGAGGCCGCCGGCTGCACCGGTGAGCAGAAGGCGGCCGAATGGGGGTGTCGGAGTGGTTGTCATCGGAGTGCCTGTCGTTATTGTTCTTGGAGTCATCTGTTGTCATATGACATGTCGAGAAATATCAGCATCTGCTTCGAAGGATGTCAACAGGCTTAAAGTCGTATTTATCGCCTTGTGCACGCTCATTGCTGCAAATGCCAGGCGCTCGCGCCTGTAAAGCGCGATGGCACGGCGTTCTTGGCGCAAACGCTGGCAGCGGGCGGATGACACGGCGAGGCACCGCAGCGCATCATGAAGTTGTATGATGACCATGCAAAAAGAACCTGTCCCTGTTCGTTGCGCTAGCCGCACCCCGGCGGAGATAACATTGATGGCCAAACGCTGCAGCAGTTCCCGTGCAGGGGCCACGCCGACGCTGATCGACGTGGCCAGGGTTGCCGGTGTTTCGCCGATCACCGTGTCGCGCACCCTCGGTCGGCCCGAGGCAGTGGCACCGGCGACGCGCCGGCGGGTGCTGGAGGCGGTGCGAGCCACCGCTTACGTGCCCAATCTGGCAGCCGGCTCGCTGGCGTCCAGCCGCAGCCGACTGGTTGCGATCTTTCTGCCGACCATCGCCAATTCCATCTTCGCCGATACCGTTCAGGCATTGACCGAGCGGTTGGCCGTCGCCGGCTACCAGACCCTGCTGGGGCTGACCGGCTACAGCGCCGAACAGGAGGAACGCCTGCTCGAGGCCGTGCTCGGACGCCGGCCGGACGGCATCGTGCTCACCGGTACCGAGCATAGCCAGGTCAGCCACGAACGCCTGGCGCGTGTCGGCATTCCGCTGGTGGAAGCCTGGGACCTCTGCGCCAAGCCGCTGGACATGCTGGTGGGCTTTTCCCATGAAGCGGTTGGCGCGGCCGTTGCGCAGTATCTGCTGGGCAAGGGCTACCGCCGCGTATCGCTGGTCAGCCTTGACGATCCCCGTGGCCTGCGCCGCTGCAACAGCTTGATCGCGACACTGGCAGGGCACGGTGTGGCGCCGCTGGCCACGGCGCTCCTGCCGGCACCGGCGACCCTCGCCGTCGGTCGTGAGGGTCTTGCCCGCCTGCTCGATGCGGGCGCGGCCGGCGAGGTGGTGGTGTGCAGCTCCGACACCCTGGCCCAGGGTGTGCTGGCCGAAGCCGCCAGCCGCGGCGTGCGCGTGCCGGACGACCTCGCGGTGATGGGCTTTGGCGACCTGTCCTGCGCCGCGCATTGCCATCCGCCGCTGTCCACGGTGCGCATCGACGGTTCGCGCATCGGCAACGCCGTCGCCGAAGCTCTGCTGGCACGCATCGCCGAGCCCGCCCTGGCGCGCACGCCGTTGCGGCTGGATGTGGGATTCGAGGTGGTCGAGCGCGGCAGTGCCTGAGCGGTCGCGCTCAGAACTGCCTGACCAGCGCCGCCACCGCGATACCGGCAGCGATCGCCGGGAGCGGTTTCTTCAGCACCAGCATGGTCGCCGCCGTGGCCAGCAGCGCCAGACGGGCGCCGGCGTCGCCCTGCAGCGCCATGGGCGCGACGATCGCCACCAGCACCGAGCCAGACATGGCGGTGATGAACTGCCGGACGCGGTCGCCGATGGGCACGAAGGCCATGACGAAAACGCCGCCCCAGCGCGTCGCCAGGGTCACCAGTGCCATGACCAGCACCACGGCCAGCGCGCCGGCGCCCGTCGCATCAAGATTCACGTGCGTGCTCCTTCCACAGCAGCCCCGTCGCGCCGCCGGCCAGGGCACCCACCACCACATGGCTGTTCTCCGGCAGGTAGCGGAAGGCGAGCAGCGAGGCAGCGGCTGCAACGCTCCAGATCACCAGCATGCGCAGGTTCTTCTCGCCGCCCACCACCATCGCCAGCAGGAAGCAGCCCATCACCATGTCCAGCCCCAGGCGCTTCGG
>DNMQ01000359.1 GCA_003488145.1 Pseudomonas sp. | reverse complement strand
CGCCTGCGCCAGCAGCTGCATGAAGCAGAGCAGGACCTCAGTGCCGCGCAGAATTCGGCGCCAACACCGGATGCGAAGCCAGCTGCTGACGATGCACTGAAGAAAGCCAAGATCGAACTGGCGATGAAGCGCGCCGAACTCAAGAAAGCCGAGAAAGCCGGCGTCGAAGAACCGGAGCTCAGCCGTCTGCGTGATGCGCTGAGCGCAGCGGAGCAAGCGCTGCACGCTGCCGAGGATGCTTCGCAAAAACCCGCGCCCGAGCTGGTGCGGACCAGCAAGCCGGGAGTCGATGATCGCCAGCGGGAGCTCAAGACCGAGCTCGCCTTTGCCCGAGCCGATCTGCGCAAGCTTGAGCGCGACGAGAACGCAGAGTCCGCTGCAATAGACGCTGCCCGCGCACGGTTGAGCGAGGCGGAACGCCAGATGGCGGAATATCAGGACTCATGAACCCACGGCTCGAGACAACAGCAACCTTCGTCGCCTGGGTGAAACACCAACACATAGAACGGACACAAGGCGTAGGCTCCCCGGCCTGCACCCAGTCAACGCGCTAGAACCGGAGAGCCAATGGCCCTGCCCCGCATCACTTCGCCCCATGCCAAGGGCCCCAGCCGTACCCAGCGCGTCATGCTGCTGGTGCTCGCGGCTACTCTGCCCGGCGTGATCGTGCTGACCTGGCTTTACGGCGCCGGTACGTTGATCAACATGGCCTGGGCCTGCGCGGCCGCTCTTGGTTTCGAAGCAGCGATTCTGAAGCTGCGCCAGCGTCCGGTAGGCTTCTTTCTCCGCGATGGCAGCGTGCTGGTTACCGCTGTGTTGCTGGCCCTCGCGCTGCCGCCCTACTCACCCTGGTGGCTGACACTGATTGCCACTGGTTGCGCGGTGGTCTTCGGCAAACAGCTGTATGGCGGTCTTGGCCAGAACCCCTTCAACCCGGCGATGATCGGCTACGTGGTGGTGCTGATTTCCTTCCCGGTCGAAATGACAACCTGGCCTGTGCCGCACAGCGTCGGGCTAGGTGCCGGCCTGCAGCACATCCTCGGCATCGCCTCGCTGCCCGATGGCTGGACCCAGGCCACGGCCCTCGACGTAGTGAAGGTGAACAAAAGCCTGACCATCGACGAGCTGTGGAGCAATCCGGCGTTCGGCCACTTTGGCGGCATCGGTTCGGAGGTGGTGAACCTGGCTTTCCTGGCCGGCGGCCTGTTCCTACTGCACAAAAGGCTGTTCAGCTGGCATGCGCCAGTGGGCATGCTCGCCGCGCTGGTGGTGATGAGCCTGGTGTTCTGGAATGGCTCGGGCTCTGATAGCAACGGCTCGCCGCTGTTCCATCTGCTCAGCGGCGCCACCATGCTAGGCGCATTCTTCATCGTCACCGATCCGGTCAGCAGCGCCACCAGCCCGCTCGGGCGTCTCATCTTCGGTGTTGGCGTCGGCATTCTGGTCTACGTCATCCGCGCCTGGGGCGGCTATCCGGATGGCGTGGCCTTCGGCGTATTGCTGATGAACCTGGCGGCACCCACTATCGATTACTACACCCGCCCGCGCACCTACGGCCACCGCAAGGCCGAGCGCGGCTTCAAGCTGGGCGAATGACATGATGCTTCCGGAAATCAGCCGTTCCATGCTGAAGAACGCCGCGGTGCTGGGCCTGTTCGCAATTGTCACCGTAGGCGCGGTGACGCTGCTTCAGCAGGGAACCGCCGAACGCATCCAGGCCGCCGAACGCGCCGCACAGGTTCGCGCACTGGGTGAAATTCTGCCCGCAGGCAGTTATGACAATCACCTGCTCGACGACAGCGTGCTGATCCAGGACCGCTTGCTCGGCAACAAGAGCCCTCTGCCCGCTTATGTCGCAATCAAGGATGGCCGGCCAAGCGCCGTGATCCTCCAGGCCATCGCGCCGGATGGCTACAGCGGCGCGATTCACCTGCTGGTGGGCATCCACGCCGACGGCCGGGTCGCCGGTGTCCGCGTCATCGGTCATCGTGAAACGCCAGGACTGGGCGACAAGATCGAACTGGCGAAAAGTCCTTGGATTCGCAGTTTCGAAGGCAAGTCGCTGAGCAGCCCCGAGGCCGAAGGCTGGGCAGTGAAGAAGGATCGCGGCGAATTCGACCAGTTCGCCGGCGCCACCATCACCCCCCGCGCCGTGGTCGGCGCCGTGCACCGCACCTTGCAGTACTTCGATGCGCACAAGGCCGAGCTGCTGGCAACCGGCGGCGAGACGACCGGGGCAGTCGGCGACGCCTTGGAAAGCCGCACCGAGCCCGCCGGAGCCACCGTCCACTCACGCGCCGGAAGTGCCGCCACCCGCGACGAGCTGCAAACCAACGAGCCTGAAGCCGAGCCGCAAGGGGATCAGCCATGAGCGCACCCAGCTACCGCGAACTGACCGTCAACGGACTGTGGAAGAACAACCCGGCGCTGGTCCAGCTGCTCGGGCTCTGTCCGCTGCTCGGCGTCAGCAACTCGGCGGTCAACGCACTCGGACTCGGCCTGGCGACGATGCTGGTGCTGACCTGTTCCAACATCGGCGTGTCGCTGGTGCGTGGCGTGGTCAACACCGCCGTGCGCCTGCCGGCCTTCGTGATGATCATCGCCGCACTGACCACCTGCATCGAGCTGCTGATGCAGGCCTTCACCTACGAGCTGTACCAGATCCTCGGCATCTTCATCCCGCTGATCACCACCAACTGCGTCATCCTTGGACGCGCCGACGGGTTCGCCGCCAAACACAATCCACTGATCGCAGGCTTCGACGGTCTGGTCATGGGCATCGGCTTCTGTCTGGTTCTGGTGGTGCTCGGCGGCCTGCGCGAACT
>DNMQ01000466.1 GCA_003488145.1 Pseudomonas sp. | reverse complement strand
CGAGCGCTGCTTCCCCGAGCAGTACCGTTCGCAGGCCTGGTCCAGCAAGCTGCAGGAAATGTTCCCGGCTCGCGAAACCACGCTGCAGAACGACGCAGCAGCCTACCGCGAAATCAGCGAAATGGCCGACAAGCGCCTGGGCCTGGAGTACTGACCAACAGGCCAGTCCCGGCACGAACGAGAAAGCCCCGTATCAACCTACGGGGCTTTTTTGTGCCCTGAACAAAGCGCCTGTTGCCGCTCAGGCCGCGCGTTCGCAGTCGGTGGGAAGATGCCGGCCAATCCAGCTCAGGCGCGCTTCCTCGACCTCCACCCAGTTCGCGCCATCGGGCCGGCCGGCACTGCTCAGCAGCATGCGGCAGCGCCCCTGTTCGTCGAGCAGGGCGAAATGACGGGGCTTGCGGCGGCGCATCAGCGAAAGGATCTGGCGCATGGGTTTCACTCCTGGCGAAGAGATGCTCCCTTATCGCAGGGCTCTGTGACAGCCGCGTTAAATGAACGGCGCAGCACTGCCATCGGTCTGAATCGCATCACTGTCGGCGCGTCGTACCGCTGGGTATACTGCGCCGCACTCGTCGCCCCCTAACCTGGAGAAAACAGCATGCTGCAACGCCTGTTGTTCGGTTTTGTCACCGTTCTTGGAATGAGCCTCGTAGGCTGTGCCCACAGCCCCCAGCAGCTCGATCCGAACCCCAAACTCAATGGCACCATCAATCCTGTCGGCCAGGGCCAGCCGGTCGTCGTGCGCGTGGTCGATGCGCGCCCCTCGCCGACGCTGGGCACCCGCGGCGGCCTTTACCCGGAAACCAGCGCGGTGATCGTGCCAAGTGCCAAGGTCATACCCAAGCTGCAGGCCCAGACCGAAGCGGCGGTGCGCCTGCTCGGCTTCACCCCGTCGCCCAACGCCTACAACGCGCCGCAGCTGACCCTGACCCTCGCGGAGCTGAAGTACCAGTCGCCGAAAGAAGGCCTGTACGTGACCGAGGCCAATATTGGCGCGACGCTGAAGATCGAAGTGCAGAACGCCGGTAAACGCTACAACGGCCGCTATGGTGCCTCGCTGAACCAGCGTTTCGGCATGGCGCCGAACGAGCAGACCAACACCAAGCTGGTCACCGATGTGTTGAGCGATGCACTGACCCGCGTCTTCCGCGACGACAACATCGGTCGCCTGCTAGCCGAGTAAGTCGCCAGCGATACGCACGACTCGCCGGTCCTGCCGATCCGAAACCCTGCCATGGCCCAGCCTGGCAGGGTTTCTTCGTTTTCACGGGGCGGAAAACGAAAACGCCCCACGATCAGCGGGGCGTCGAGTGCAGCCAGTCGAATCAGCGAACGCCGGAGTTGCGCAGGGCCGCCGGGGTGTACTGGTTGGAGTTGGCCTTGTAGTTGTAGGTGTAGGGGTTCTTCTCTTCGTTCTTCATGCCCATGACCAGGTAGCGGCCGGAAATGAGGTCGTAGAGGGTCTCCATGGAGTACAGCGGAACCTGCACATTGTAGAAGTGCAGGCCGTGGGCTTCGGCCACGCGCCAGAGCTGATTGCGACCGTCGTAATGATCAACCACTGCGGCCTGCCAGGTGTCCTCGTCGATGAAGAAGTGGCGCTTGGCATAGATGTGGCGCTCACCCGACTTCAGCGTGGCTTCCACTTCCCATACGCGGTGCAGCTCGTAGCGGGTCAGATCCTGATTGATATGGCCGGCCTTGACGATGTCTTCGTACTTCAGCTCGGGCGAATCCAGGCGGTAGGAGTTGTAGGGGATGTACACCTCTTTCTTGCCGATCAGCTTCCAGTCGTAGCGGTCCGGCGCACCGTTGAACATGTCCAGGTTGTCGGATGTGCGCAGGCCGTCGGCTGCAGTGCCCGGGCCGTCATAGGCGACCTGCGGTGCGCGGCGTACACGGCGCTGGCCGGCGTTGTAGATCCACGCCATGCGCGGTTCCTTCACCTGGTCGAGGGTCTCGTGTACCAGCAGCACGTTGCCGGCCAGGCGGGACGGCTCGGTTACCTGCTGCTTGAAGTAGAACAGCACGTTGCCATGCTTCTCGGGGTTGTAGTCGGTCAGGGTGTCGGTGTAGACCACCTCGTCGACGAACTTCACCAGGCTGAAGCTGCCGTTCACCTGTGGCGTGGCCTGGGCGATCACTCGCCGCGCCGAGCCGCCGCGGTAGCGGGTGATGTGGTTCCAGGCGACTTCCAGGCCGTCCTTGGGAATCGGGAAGGCGACGGCCTTCTCGAAGTTCTCCAGGCCGTTGCCGCCGCGGACCATGTTGGTCTGCGTGGCATTGCGCGTGGCGGCGTCATAGACATGCTGCGGCATGGCCGCGCTGCGGCGTGTCTCGTAGACCGGCAGGCGGTAGCTGTCCGGATAGCGCTTGAGCATGGCGATCTGCCCAGGCGTCAGGTTGTCCTTGTACTGCTCGTAGTTCTGCGCCGTGATGGTGAACTTCGGCTTGTCGCTGGCGTAAGGATCGCCGACGAAACCGTCTGGCGTCACCGCCGCAGCGTCCTGAGCCAGTCCGCCGGTCCAGGCCGGAATGGTACCTGCAGCGTTGCCGGACTTCTCCGCGCCGATCGGCGTCAGTTCGTTGCCGAGGCGGGCCGCCTCGGTTTCGGACACCGCAGCCATGACGTTACTGGCCAGCAGTGAAAGCGTGAGCGCTCCGGTTGTGAACATTGTTATTTTCATTAT
Organism: Pseudomonas sp.; assembly: GCA_003488145.1. Taxonomy (GTDB): domain Bacteria; phylum Pseudomonadota; class Gammaproteobacteria; order Pseudomonadales; family Pseudomonadaceae; genus Stutzerimonas. Next base: position 4,016 of record DNMQ01000466.1, on the reverse strand, counting down.
CTCGTCCTGTCATTTCTGAATAGCTGATTCCCCGTGGCGCTCGCTGCCGCTGCGCCATGTGATTCGGCCTGAAGAGCTGTGCCTGCAGCGCCTGGGTTGCGGATAACCGCTCGATGGAAAGGGATGCTTGTCCATCGACCGTTATCGCATTTGGCTGCCGCCCCCGCACAGGCTCTATTTCGCCGTTTCGAGGTATGCCGAGGGTGACGGCGCGCCCGACCTTTAGTCAAGGCCGACCGGTGAAGAGCGCGTCATAAGCTGGCCTGATAATGGTGCAGAGCTGACATCGCTCCGTCGGGGAATTCGGAATCCTGGCGGGCGTCTGGATACACTACGCGGCTGCCTGAGCGACTTCGAAGAGAGGAAAATCTGGATGGTGTTACATGTGCAGTCGGGGCTGGTGATCGCCCCAGCATTGCTTCTCAACGGGCTGGCGCTGCTGTGCGCGCTTTGCGGCGGCTGGTTGCTACTGGCGACGCAGTGGCGAGAGACACGCGCTCTGCGGCGGCCGCTCGTCGCTTCCGCACTGGAAACGGCGTCGACGAGCGATGGCGCGACTCAGCGCGTCAATCAGCTGTTCAACAGGGTAGGCGGGGCTGGACTGCTGCTCGGCCTGGGGCTGTCGATGGCCTCACGGCTGCTCTGAACGTGTTTTCGATTCGCTGAAAGGCCCGCGGATCAGGTACCTCGGGCCTTTCGGGTTCAGGGTTCCAGACCGGCGTTGAGCCGGTACTGATTGCGCACCGGCATGGCGTACTGCTGAATCAGATAGGGCTGCTGCACGCTCGGGCAGGCGGCCAGACGCTTGCTCCATTCGGCTTCGGCGCGCTCCACTTCCTCGCGACTGAACAGCTCGGCGGCACTGGGCACCTGGATATCCGGATCACGGTCGTCCCAGAGGCGGTACGCGAGGTAGTGCACCGGGAATAGCCGATAGCTGCCTAGAATCTGCCGATCCAGCGCCAGGGCCATCTGCTTGGAATCTTCGGGCGCGCGCTCCATGGGCGTGCCGAAGGCGATGTGCACGCGTCCCTTGTAGCCGGTGATGCCCAAGGCAATGCTCGCGTCGTCCTCGCCCGGTGCCTTGGTATAGGTGCCGGTGGTGGCGCGGATGTATAGCTCGCGGGCCTTGGCCTGGTCGCATGGGTCGTATTCATAGCTGATCGCCACCGGCACCGGGCGCAGTGCCGCCAGTGCGTCCGCGAACGCCTCGTCCTTGCGGCTCATGTGCAGCATCTTGAGGATCGCCGAATCGGTGCGGTCGTCCCCATCCTTCGCGCGCCCTTCGGCCTGGGCTATCCACACCGACTCGCCATCGTTGCGGATCGAATGGTTGATGTACGCCGACAGCACCTGGTAAGCCGCCAGCTTCTCGCGCCGCCCGCTGATGGAGCGGCGCACGATGAAGCTCTTGTTCAGACGCATCAGGTCGCTGACGAAGGGGCGCTGCAGCAGGTTGTCGCCGATGGCGATGCGCGGCGTGCGGATGCCGGCCTGATAGACCGCATAGTTGACGAACGCCGGGTCCATGACGATGTCGCGGTGGTTGGCCAGGAACAGATAGGCTCGGCCCTGCTGGAGCTGCTCCAGGCCGGAAAAGGTCACGCCGTCGGTAGCGCGTTCGATCGTGCGGTCGATGTAGGCTTCGATCTTGTGCTGCAGTGCGTCTACCGTGCGGATACTGGCGAACTGCTTGCGCAACCTCCGCGAAATGACTGGCTTGATCAGCCAGCCCATGCTGTCGGCCAGTCGCGGGAAACGGAAGTGCGCCAGAATGTCGAGAAACTCGCGATCGGCGAACAGGCGCGCCATGACCAGCGGTACTTCGGCGTCTGCGTAGGGTCGGATGGCTTCGAATTCGTCCATCATGCTCTCTGTAAAGGAAACGAGGAACGGGCCTGCAACGGATGGGCAGGCAATTTGCGGAACGGACCGGAGCCGGCTGGCTCATACTCATCGAGTAAACGGCCGTTCCGCCTCATGCCTGTGAAATCCTGCTTGCGGCCCAAGGTGCCCGATTGCGGGACACACCGAGTCGGTCTTCTTAAAGGTTCGAATCAGCGACCTTTAAAGACGGCGATTATAGCGACAAGTCACGCGGAGGACCGATGCTGGAAACACAGCTCTTTCATTGCCCTTGTTGTGGCGAGCCGGTCGAGGCCGTCCTCGATCTCAGTGCGGGCGATCAGCAGTACATCGAGGACTGCGCCGTGTGCTGCCGGCCGATCGTCTTCGATCTGCGTACGGACGGTGAACAGTGGCAGCTGGAAACCCGCGGGGAGGACGAATGATGCGGCGTATCTACGAGCCGCGCGATCTGCTGGAGGCGGAGATGCTCAGCGGCATGTTGATTGCCGAGGGCATCGAGGCATTCCTGGCGGGTAGTCATCTGATCGGCGCCATGGGCGAGCTGCCGGCGGTCGGGCTGCTCGGACTGATGGTTGCGGATGCGGATGCCGAGCGGGCACGTCAGCTGATCGCTGCGTACAATGGCGCCGAGCCGTTGCCGGGCGATGAACCGGAGAGCTACCCCGGCGAACTGATCTGCTGACGAGTCTTTTTATGTGCGGTCGCTACGCCCTTTTCCGCTGGAGCCAGGACTTCGCTGCCTTGCCCGGCTTCCCCTCTGATCAGCAACCGCACTGGAGCCTCGCGCCTGGCGCTTCTGTGCTGCTGTTGCGCAAGGTCGATGCGCAGTTGCAGCTCAGCCGCGTGCGCTGGGGGCTGACCCCGGCCTGGCTTACCGATCTGACGCGCACCCCTGCCCAGGCCCGGGCAGAAACCATCAGCGAACAGCCTATGTTTCGCGAGGCGTTTCGCCAGCGGCGCGGGTTGCTGCCGGCCAACGGCTTCTACGAGTGGCGTGGCTCGGCGCGCAAGCGCCCGTACTGGATGACCAGCGAAGGCTCGCTCGGCTATTTCGCCGCACTCTGGGAAGCCTATCCGGTACAGGGTCATACGTATCTGAGCGCCGCCGTGGTGACGCTGCCCGCGGCTACGCTGCGTCGGCCACTGATGCTGGATGAAGCCGGGCAGGCCGCCTGGCTCGATCCCGAAACACCGCTCGAGACATTGCAGGCGCTGCTGGCCCAGCCTCAGCCGGCCTTGCGTGAGCGCCCACTGGCAACCGTGGTGAATGACCCGCGTATCGACGGGCCGGAGTGCCTCACGCCGGCGTGAACCGGCGCGGCTGCGTCGTCGTCACACCCTGAACTGGTTGATCAGCCGACGCTGCTGTTCGGCCAGGCGCGTCAACCCGGCACTGGCCTGGCTGGCTTCCTCGGCGCCACCGGCAACTTCCTGCGCGACCTGACCGATGTTGGTGACGTTGCGGTTGATGTCTTCGGCCACCGCGCTCTGCTCCTCGGCGGCACTGGCGATCTGGTTGTTCATGTCGTTGATCAGCGAGACCGCTTGGGTGATCGCCTGCAGCGCCTCGGCGGCGGCATCCGCCTGCTCGACGCTGCGCTGGGTGCGGCTCTGACTCTGCTCCATCACCTGCACCACATCCCGCGTGCCGTTCTGCAGCTGCTGGATCATCTGCTGGATCTCGCCGGTCGCCTGCTGCGTCTTCTGCGCCAGGTTGCGGACCTCGTCGGCCACGACGGCGAAGCCGCGTCCCTGCTCGCCGGCGCGGGCCGCCTCGATTGCCGCGTTGAGGGCGAGCAGGTTGGTTTGCTCGGCAATGCTGCGAATGGTCACCAGGATGGCGTCGATGTTTTCGCTGTCGCGGGCCAGGGTCTGCACCACGTCCATCGCGCGGCCGATCTCGCTGGCCAGTTCGGTGATGGCCGAACCGGTGTCCTGGACGATATGACGCCCCTGGTTGGCGGCGCGGTCCGCGTTGTTCGCCGCTTCGGCGGCCTGGCTGGAGTTGCGCGCGACACCCTGCGCGGTGGCGGTCATCTGGTGCACCGCTGTGGCGACCTGTCCGAACTCGGCCAGCTGGTTCTGCACGGCCTTGGCTGTGCGGTTGGCCATGGCGGGGGTCTGCTCCGAGGCACCGCTGACCTGCC
>DNMQ01000271.1 GCA_003488145.1 Pseudomonas sp. | reverse complement strand
GCGATCGGCGCGCTGGCTTCGCCCTGGAAGCCCTGCAGCTGGGCCGGGTTCTTCAGGCCGGTGGTGCTGCCGTCCTTCAGCGAAACGACCAGCTTGCCGCCTTCGATGCGGTAGCCGGTGGAGTCGACGTGCGAGCCGCTTTCCAGCGGTGCGGCTTCATTGAGGAAGTTGCGCGCGTAGGCGATCACCTTGTTGCCGCGGATCTCGTTGTAGCCCGGGCCCTTGCTGGCGCCGTCTTCTTCGGAGATCGCGTCGGTGCCGTACAGGGCGTCGTACAGCGAGCCCCAGCGGGCGTTGGCGGCGTTCAGGGCGAAGCGCGCGTTCATGATCGGCACCACCAGCTGCGGGCCGGCCATGCGGGCGATTTCTTCGTCGACGTTCTCGGTGGTGGCCTGGAAGTCTTCGGCTTCCGGCAGCAGGTAGCCGATTTCCTGCAGGAAGCTTTTGTACGCCACGGCGTCGTGGGCCTGACCGGCGCGAGCCTGGTGCCAGGCGTCAATCTGCGCCTGCAGCTCGTCGCGCTTGGCCAGCAGCGCGCGGTTCTTCGGCGCCAGGTCGTGGATGACGCTGTCGGCGCCAGCCCAGAAGGCGGCGGCATCGACGCCGGTACCGGGAATCGCTTCGTTGTTCACGAAGTCGTACAGGACTTTGGCGACCTGCAGGCCACCGACTTGAACGCGCTCAGTCATTACTCGCCTCACTTGGTTCTTCTAATTCGACGGACAGTTTCGTTTCTTGTAGTCCGAGTCGCCGGATACTACATGAAGCGCCGGGGAAAATCAGTCCGCCGAAAGCGCCGGTGGTTTCGGTCTTGCGACGTCTAGCGAGCGCGCCGCAGACTGTCGTCGGGGCGGCTGCCTGCTATACCTAATGGGCCATCGCTACCGCGTGAGCGAATTCCCAGCAGAGGAGCCGTCCATGGATCACCTCGTTCTTACCGTCATTGCCGAAGATCAGCCAGGTCTGGTCGAACGACTGGCCAAGTGCATCGCCGATCACGGCGACAACTGGCTGGAGAGCCGGATGTCGCGCATGGCCGGACAGTTCGCCGGCATCCTGCGCGTGGCCGTGCCGCAGCAGGCGCATGCCGAGCTGACCGCCGCGTTGCAGGGGCTTGAGGCGCAGGGCATTCGCGTCCTGCTGGCGCACAGCGGCACGGAGCCAGCGGCGAGCTGGCAGGAAATTCAGCTGGAGCTGGTCGGCAACGACCGCCCGGGCATCGTCCGCGACATCACCCGTCTGCTCGCCGAGCATGGGGTGAATCTGGAAAGCCTGGATACCGAGGTGCTGCCGGCGCCGATGAGCAGCGAGCTGCTGTTCCGTGCCGAGGTGCGCCTGGCCGTGCCGAGCGAACTGTCGCTGGAAGTGCTCCAGCAGCGCCTGGAAACCCTGGCCGACGACCTGATGGTCGAACTCAAGCTGCAGCCGACAGACAAATCCTAGTCGTTCGCCGGCATTTTCAGCCGGCGCTTTTGCGCATGATGCGCCAGGCGTCCAGGCTGTACACCGCAAGCCCGGCCCAGATGCAGAAGAAGGCCAATTGTCGATCGACCGGGAACGGCTCGCCGAACAACTGCACGGCGAGGATCAGCAGCAGCGTCGGCGTCAGGTACTGCAAAAAGCCCAGCGTCGAATACGGCAGGTGGCGCGCGGCAGCGTTGAAGCCGAGCAGCGGGATCAGCGTCACCGGGCCTGCGGCCATCAGCCAGAGCGCGTCGGTGCTGGTCCAGAACGCAGGTTCCGTACTCGTGCCGCTGCTGAACCAGAACAGCCAGACCAGCGCTACCGGCAACAATATCCAGGTTTCCACCACCAGCCCCGGCAACGCGGCCACCGGTGCCAGCTTGCGTAGCAGACCGTAGCTGCCGAAGCTCAGCGCCAGCACGATGGAAATCCACGGGAATTCGCCGAGCATCAGCAGCTGCAGGCTGACACCGACGGTGGCCATCGCCACCGCCAGCCACTGCAGCGGGCGCAGCCGCTCGCGCAGCACGATCATGCCGAGCAGCACGTTGACCAGCGGATTGATGTAGTAGCCCAGGCTGGCTTCGACCATCCGGTCGTGGTTCACCGCCCAGACGTAGATCAGCCAGTTGGCGGCGATCAGCACACTGGAGATGCCGAGCACGCCAAGCCGTCGCGGATGTGCCAGCAGTTCGCGCCACCAGCCGGGGTGGCGCCAGACCAGCAGCACCAGCGAACCGAACACCGCCGACCAGATCACGCGCTGGGTAACGATCTCCAGCGCGCCGTACTGCTCGAGTGCCTTGAAGTAGAGCGGGAACATGCCCCAGATGCTGAACGTGGCCAGCCCCAGCAGATAACCCTTGCGCAGATTGGCGGTAGCCATGACGTCCTTCGACGAGCAGCGGAGAGCCGGCCATTTTGCGCCTTTGTCCGGAGGAGAGAAAGATTAGGCGGCTAACGTAAAGCCACGGCGCGACCAGCTGCACCGATCCGGCGGATGAGGGAACGCGCGAAGGCTCGCTCCGTCTCATCTGCATCGCCAATCGAAACGGCGTCGCGTTCAGGCGACGTGCGTACGGAGGTCGCAATGCGCTTGCAGAATCAGGTGGCTCTGGTCACCGGCAGTACTCACGGCATCGGCCTCGGCATCGCCGTGCGCCTGGCCGAGGAGGGGGCCGACGTGGTCATCAACGGTCGCGAGGAAGATGACGAGGCCCGTGCGAGCCTTGAGCAAGTACGCGCCGTGGGGCGGCGGGTCTGCTTCATCGCCGCGGACGTCAGCCAGGTCGAGCAATGCCAGCGGCTGGTGCGCGAGAGCATCGAGCAAATGGGCCGGCTGGATATCCTGGTCAACAACGCCGGTGTGCAGAGGCACGCTGCGTTTCTCGATGCGCAGCAAGACGACTACGACCGGGTACTCGACGTCAACCTGCGCGGGCCGTTCTTCCTCGCCCAGGCCTTTGCCCGCTATCTGCGCGAGCAGGGCCGTGGCGGGCGGATCATCAACAACAGTTCGGTGCACGAGGAATTGCCGCACCCCAACTTCACCGCCTACTGTGCGAGCAAGGGCGGGCTGAAGATGCTCATGCGCAACATCGCCATCGAACTCGCGCCGCTGGGGATCACGGTGAACAACGTGGCGCCGGGCGCAGTGGAAACGCCGATCAATCGCGAGCTGATGAACCAGCCGGAGAAACTCGCCAGCCTGCTGCAGAACATCCCCGTCGGACGCCTCGGCAGGCCACGCGATGTGGCCGGGGTCGTCGCCTTTCTGGCCTCTCCGGATGCCGACTACATCACCGGGACTACCCTGGTGGTCGATGGCGGTCTGTTATGGAATTACAGCGAACAATGACCAGTAGCCAGTCGTACCAGCCGTTCAGCCATGACGTCAGCGCCATCTCGCTGGCCGATACCCTAAGCCCCGCCGATCGCTATCAGGAGCTGTTCGTCGCAGTGCAGATGCAGCGCATCTTTCCCGACAGCAAGACCTTCGTCGACTGCGCGCCGCGGCGCCATCCCGAAGTCATCCTCGAGGCTTACCGCGCCCGCTGCAGTGAGCCCGGCTTCGATCTCGGCGCCTTCGTCCACGAGCACTTCAGCCTTTACGAGATGCCGGTCAGGGAATTCGTTGCCAACCCCGACGACAGCCTGGCCGAGCACATCGACCGGCTCTGGCCGGTGCTCACCCGGCAGCCGCAGGACCATCCCGTGCATTCCTCGCTGCTGCCGCTGCCGCACCCGTACGTGGTGCCAGGCGGGCGCTTCACCGAGCTGTACTACTGGGACTCCTACTTCACCATGCTCGGCCTAGACGAGAGCGGGCACTGCGACCTGCTGCGCTCGATGGCCGACAACTTCGCCTACCTGATCGACACCTACGGCCATGTGCCCAATGGCAACCGCACCTACTACCTCGGCCGCTCGCAGCCGCCGGTGTTCGCCCTGATGACCGAGCTGTTCGAGGAAAACGGCGTGCACCGGGCCAGCGATTACCTGCCGCAGCTGCACAAGGAATATGCCTTCTGGATGGAGGGTGCCGATGCGCTGCGCCCCGGTGAGCGGCACCGGCGCTGCGTCTGCCTGGCCGACGGCGTGGTGCTCAACCGTTACTGGGACGAGCGCGATACGCCGCGCGAGGAATCCTATCGCGAAGACGTCGAGACCGCCCGCGCCAGTTGCCGGCCGCGGCACGAGGTCTACCGTGACCTGCGCGCCGGTGCCGAATCGGGCTGGGACTTCAGCTCGCGCTGGCTGGACGATGCGCACCGGCTGGCGACCATCCGCACCACCAGCATCCTGCCCATCGACCTCAATGCGTTGCTCTACAAGCTCGAGCGGCAGATCGCCGAGCTGTCGGCGGTGAAGGGCCAGCAGGCCTGTGCCGAGAATTTTGCGCGGCGCGCCGAAATTCGCCTGGCAGCGATCGACCACTACCTGTGGAATCCGCGCGCCGGCGCCTACTTCGACTATGACTGGCGGCGCGGCCGGCAGCGCGACAACCTCACCGCCGCCACCCTGGCGCCGCTGTTCGTGCGCATGGCCAATGCCGAGCAGGCGGCAGCGGTCGCGACAACCGTGCGTGCCCGCCTGCTGGCCCCGGGCGGGCTGGCCACCACCGAGATCAGCGGCAGCGGCGAGCAATGGGATCGACCCAACGGCTGGGCGCCGCTGCAGTGGATCGCCATTCGCGGCCTGCAGCACTACGGCCATGACGCGCTGGCGCTGGACATCGAGGAGCGCTGGCTGACCATCGTCAGCCACCTGTTCGAGCGCGAGAACAAGCTGGTGGAAAAATACGTACTGCGGCCCTGTACCGAGCACGCCGGTGGCGGCGAATATCCGCTGCAGGACGGCTTCGGCTGGACCAACGGCGTCACGCGCAAGCTTATGCAGCAGGACCCCAGCCATCAGGCCAACCGCTGCCGGGCCGGCCACTGTCGCCCGCCGCCCTAGGACATCTGGCGCGATGGTTGCGCGTAATCTCCCTACAAATGCAATGGATCAATAGTTATCGTACAACTGCTGGGCTATGATGAGGGTTGCTTCCGCTTCTCAGAGATCGCCGTCCATGGATAACCAGAGCGCCCAGCCACGCGCCCGTCGCAAACACCGCAGCCTCGCCCAGGAGCTGGTCGCCGAACTGTCGCAGCAGATCCGCGACGGCATGTTGAAGCGCGGCGACAAGCTGCCGACCGAGTCCGCCATCATGCAGACGCAGGGTGTGAGTCGCACGGTGGTGCGCGAGGCGATCTCGCGCCTGCAGGCCTCGGGGCTGGTGGAAACGCGGCACGGCATCGGCACCTTCGTGCTGGATACGCCGAGCACCACCGGGCTGCGCATCGACCCGGCGACCATCGGCACCCTGCGCGACCTGCTGGCGATTCTGGAATTGCGCATCAGCCTGGAAGTGGAATCGGCGGGGCTGGCTGCGCAGCGTCGCTCGCCCGAGCAACTGGCGGCCATGCGCGCCTTTCTCGATCAGCTCAACCAGAGCGCGGCGCACTCCAGCGATGCGGTGTCATCGGATTTCCAGTTCCATCTGCAGATCGCCGAAGCCACCGGCAACCGCTACTTCACCGACATCATGAGCCACCTGGGCACCACGCTGATCCCGCGCAGCCGGGTCAATTCCGCACGGCTGGCCCATGACGATCAGCAGCATTACCAGGCGCGCCTGGGCCGCGAGCACGAGCAGATCTACGAGGCCATCGAGCGCCAGGACCCGGAATCCGCGCGGGCGGCCATGCGGCTGCACCTGACCAACAGCCGCGAGCGGCTGCGCCAGGCCCACGAAAGCGCCGAAGCGGAAGTGCTGCAGAACTGATCGCCGCCCCGGCGCAGCTGGCGCCGGGTACGTCGACAGCCCTAGCGGCGGTAGGCCAGCAGGACGATACCGCCGACCACGATCAGACCGCCGACCACCTGCATGGCTCCGAGTACCTGCCCGAGGATTAGCCAGCCCAGCACCATGCCGGCCACCGGCTCCATGTTCATCACCGGCGCATTGCGCGCGATGTTCAGCCGCGGCATGCAGATGAACAGCGTCGAGAACGCCGCGCCGTAGAGCAACACCAGGCAGGCGAGGGCGATCCAGCCGGCGGTTGCATTGGGCAGGCCGAGCCCACCCGGAATCAGGTCGCTGGCGCCGAGCAGGGCGGAGGCGGTGAATACCACGATCAGCGTCAGCATGCTGCGCACCGGGCCGGCCATGCTCGACAGCTTGTGCTCGGTGACCCACAGCGCCACCGCGAAGACGGCGGCAGCGGTCAGGCTGAACAGGATTCCCGCGGTCCATTGTTCATCCGCTGTCGCGCTGCTGAGCAGGCGTCCCGGAACATCCAGCACCAGCACCAGGCCGAACAGGATCAGGCCCATGATCGCCAGCGCCACGCGGGTCGGCCGCGGCCCGCCCAGCGCCCAGGTGAGCAGCGCCAGGAGGATCGGCGACAGGTTCACTACCAGCAGCGCCAGCGCCACCGGAATGCGCGCCACCGCCGAATAGATGCAAAAGCTCTGCACCGCGATCAGCAGACCCAGGAGGATCTGCCAGCGCCAGGTGGTCGGGCTCAGGCGCAGCGATTCGCGACGCCAGAACACCAGCGCGGCCAGCGCCAGCAGCGTCACCCCGGCGCGACAGAGCATGGCCAGCAGCAGGCCGGTGCCGTGATCGAAGGCGATCCGCGCGGCGATGTGGTTGGCCGCGAACGAACAGGCCAGGGTGGCCAGGACCAGTACAGCGATGTGGCGTGGAAACGGCGTGGCGGTTTGCATGGGATAAACCAGTCCTCTGAGGCCCTGTACGGAATACGTTGCGTTCGGTTACCGGGGTATCCCGGTAAGCGGCGGCCAGTGCATGCCTGGTCCGCGAATTCGTCGGTCGGCAAAGTAAAACGCCGCCCGGGTGGGCGGCGTCCTCGTTCCCCGTCTCTGTGCAGTCAGAGCACTACGCTCGGCAGCCACAGCGAAATCATCGGGATATAGGTCACCGCCATCAGCACGGCGAACAGCGCGGCGTAGAACGGCAGCAGCGCCTTCACCGTGTTCTCGATGGTGACCTTGCCGATGGCGGCACCGACGAAGAGTACCGCACCGACCGGCGGGGTAATCAGGCCGATCCCCAGGTTGACCAGCATGATCATGCCGAAGTGCACCGGGTCGACGCCGAACGACGTCACCACCGGCAGCAGGATCGGCGTGAGGATCAGGATCAGCGGCGCCATGTCCATCAGCGTGCCCAGTACCAGCAGCATCGCGTTGACGCACAGGAGGATCACGTAGCGGTTGTCCGACAGGGTCAGGAACGCGGTGGTGATCTTCGACGGGATCTGCATCAACGTCATGATGTAGCCGAAGCTGGCGGCGAAGGCGATCAGGATCATCACGATGGAAAGTGTGCGCACCGTGCGGTGCAGCATCTTCGGAAGCTCGCGCCACTTGTAGTCGCGGTAGATGAACATGGTGACGAAGAAGGCCCAGACCACCGCCACCGCGGCGGACTCGGTGGCGGTGAACACGCCGGAGAGAATGCCGCCGAGGATGATCACCATGGTCATCAGGCCCCACAGCGCCTCGACGCAGATCTTCAGCGCCTGGCGCAGCGGCACCACTTCGCCCTTGGGGTAGTTGCGCTTGCGGGCGAACAGCAGGCAGAGCGCGGCCATGGCGGTGCTGAGCAGCAGGCCCGGGCCGATGCCGGCGACGAACAGCGCGGAGATCGACACGGTGCCGCCGGCGGCCAGTGAGTAGATCACCGAGTTGTGACTGGGTGGGGTCAGCAGTGCCTGCACCGAACCGGAGATGGTCACCGCGGTGGAGAACTCCCGCGGGTAGCCCTTCTTTTCCATTTCCGGGATCAGCACCGAGCCGACCGAGGCCGTGTCCGCCAGGGACGAGCCGGAGATGGCGCCGAAAAAGGTCGAGGCGGTGATATTGACCAGTGACAGGCCGCCGCGGACGAAGCCGACCAGCACCCCGGCGAAGGCGACCAGGCGGCGGGCCATGCCGCCTTCGGCCATGATCGCGCCGGCCAGGACGAAGAACGGAATGGCCAGCAGGGAGAATTTGTTCACGCCGCCGGCGATCTGGATCATCACGGCGTGCAGTGGAATATCGATCCACCAGGCACCGACCAGAGTGGCCAGGCCGAGGGAGTAGGCTACCGGAACGCGTAGCAGGATAAGGACGATGAAGCTGCCCAACAGGACGACGGCATCCATTACACGGACTCCTTGGACTCTTCGCGGGCTTCGTAGTCGACGACACGGCGCTTGCTCTGGTCGCCGTACAGCAGTTGCTCGATGACGAACAGCAGGGTGATGAAGCCGCCCAGTGGAATCGGCGCATAGCTGAAACCGACGCGCATCCAGGGCAGGGTGCTCAGGTACTGGTTCCAGGTGGCAACGCACAGCTTGTAGCCCCAGATCAGCATGAACAGGCTGATGGCCGCCATGGCCAGGCGCACGAACAGGATGATGAAGGGCTGGGCCAGCGGCGGCAGGCGATCGCTGAGCACCTGCACGGCCATGTGCGCGCCGGCGCGGTAGCTGGCGGCGGCGCCAACGAAGGTGAACAGCACCATCAGCAGAATGGCGATCGGCTCGGGCCAGCCGAGGCCCTGGCCCAGTGCGTAACGGCTGAACACGCCCCAGGGGATGATCGTCGCCATGATCACGATCGCCGTGGCCGCGGCGATGACGCAGGAGCGATAGATGGCGTCATTGACGCCCAGAACCAGGTTTTTCATGAGAGTCCACCGGTTGCAGCGCGACGGCACGGGCCGCCGCGATGCGCTTGCACGAGGATTACTGAACGGCTTCGATGCGCTTGATCAGTTCGGCGTAGGGCGCGCCGTACTTCTCGCGGATCGGCGCGGTGGCGTCGAAGAAGGGTTTCTTGTCGATTTCTATGAACTCGACCCCGGCTTCCTTGAGCTTGGCTTCGCTGGCGGCGGACTTTTCGTCCCACAACTTGCGCTCTTCGAACTGCGCTTCCTTGGCAAACTTCTTCACCAGGTCCTGCTGCTCGGCACTGAGCTTGTTCCAGGTGGTCTTGGATATCACGATCGGCTCGGGCAGGATCAGGTGGCCGGTCAGGCTGTAGTACTTGGCGTTGCGGAAGTGGTTGTGCTCGAGCATGGTCGGCGGGTTGTTCTCGGCACCGTCGATCACGCCGCTCTGCAGTGCGCTGAAGATCTCGCCGGTGTCCATGGCGATACCGCTGGCGCCCAGGGCGTTGAAGGTTTCGATGAACATCGGGTTGCCGATCACGCGGATCTTCATGCCCTTGAGGTCTTCCAGACTGCGCACCGGCTCCTTGGTGTAGAGGTTGCGCACACCGCCATCCATCCAGGCCAGGCCAACCATGTTGAATTCGGAATTGGTGATCTTGTCGAGGATCTCCTGGCCGATCTCGCCATCGATGACCTTGCGCATGTGTTCATGGTCGCGGAACACGAACGGCATGTTGAACACGTTGACGTCCGGGACCACCGGTCCGAGGGTGCCGAGGCTGACGCGGGTCATCTGTACCGCGCCGAGCTGCACCTGCTCGACCACTTCCTTTTCCGAGCCGAGAACGCCGCCGGCGAACATGCGGTAATCCAGCTCGCCGTCGGTGGCTTCGGCGATCTTCTTGCCCATGTTCTCCTGGGCGACCACCGTGGGGTAGCCGGCCGGGTGGATCTCGGCAATCTTCAGCGTCATGGCATGCGCCAGCCCGCTGACGCAGAAGGCGAAGGGTAGGGCGGTGACGAGCAACTTGCGTTTGAGGTTCATGACACTCTCCATCTTGTTTTTGTTGGTATGCAGCGTTGCGAGAAGCGAGGTTGGGCGCGCAGCGGCCTTTCCCTGGTGAGTCAGTTGAAGGCGGGTTCCTCCAGTCCGGTGACACCCGGGTTCAGGGCGAAGACGCCCCCAGCCAGCGGCTGGTCGCTGAGATCGCCGCCGGGGCGGATCGAGGTGACGAACAGGGTGTCCAGGCGCGAGCCGCCGAAAGCGCACATGGTCGGTTTCTTCACCGGTACCGCGAGCGAGCGGTCCAGGCGGCCTTCAGGGGTGAAACGGTGGATCAGCCCGGCGTCGTTGCCGCAGATCCAGTAGCAGCCGTCGGCATCCACCGCGGCACCGTCGGGTCGGCCGGGGTGGTCGAGCATGTCGACGAACAGGCGTCGGCCGGTCGGCGTGCCGCTGTCCGTGTCGTAATCGAAGGCCCAGATCTTCTGCACGCTGGGGTGCGAATCGGACAGGTACATGGTCCGTCCATCCGGGCTGAAGGCCAGGCCGTTGGGCACGATGAAACCGTCCAGCTGCGGCCGCAGCGGCTCATCCTTGGCATCGTCATCCAGCCGGTACAGCGCGCCCACCGGATGCCCGGCGGCCATGTCCAGCGCCATGCTGCCGGCCCAGAAACGGCCCTGGCGATCGCAGCGGCCATCGTTCATGCGCATGTCCACCAGCTGGTGCTCGATAGTCGCCAGCGCGTGGCTGTCGAGCCGGCCGTCCGGGTGCGTCTGCAGGGCGAAGAAGCCGCTCTCCATGCCGGCCACCCAGCCATCGCCATGGCGCGCGATGCAAGCCAGCATCTGCTCGCCCTGCCAGCGGGAAACGTGGCCGTCGGCAGCGTTCCAGCGCAGCAGTTCGCGATTCGGGATGTCGACCCAGTACAGCGCCTGTTCGGCGGCGACCCAGACCGGGCTTTCGCCGGTGGCGCAGCGCAGGTCGGCGATGAGTTCAGCTTCACTGGCCATTGCGTTTCTCTTGTTGTTGTACGCGGGCGAAGAGGGGCGATCAGTCGAAGGGGCCGGCCGCGACGAAGGCGCCGCCCTGGTAGATCCCGGCCGGGTCGTCAGCGCTGTACGGCGGTTGCTGCTCGACCTTGTCGCGGAACGCTTCGGAGCTGTCCTGCGCCTGGAAGCCCAGGTGCGCCGCCAGATGGTTGTCCCACCACACGTCACGGTTGGCGGACATGCCGTAGACCACGGTATGACCGACCGCTGGCGTGAACAGCGCGCAGCGCATCAGCTCGGTGAGGTCGCGGAAACTGAGCCAGGTGCTCATCATCCGGCGATTGGCGGGCTCGGGAAACGAGGAGCCGATGCGGATGCTGACGGTCTCGATGCCGTAGCGGTCGTAATAGAAATTCGCCATATCCTCGCCGTAGGACTTGGACAGGCTGTAGTAGCCATCCGGGCGGCGTGGTGTGTGGGCATCCAGGGTTTCGGTCTGCGGGTAGAAGCCGATCACGTGGTTGGAACTGGCGAAGACCACACGCTTGATGCCGTGCAGGCGGGCTGCTTCGTAGACGTGGAAGGTGCCGCGGATATTGGCGTCGAGGATTTCCTCGAACGGCCGCTCGACGGAGACACCGCCGAAGTGGGCGATGGCGTCGACACCTTCGCACAGGGCATGCACGGCGGCCTTGTCGGCGAGGTCGCAGGGCATGACCTCCTCGTGTTCACCGGCTGCCGGAGCCATCGGCGCGATATCGGACAGTCGGATGGTGCGGGCGTAGGGCTGCAGCTTTTCGCGTAAGACCTTGCCAAGGCCGCCTGCCGCTCCGGTGAGCAGAAGACGGCCAAGCGTGGGATTGGGGGTGGTAGTCATCGGGGTGCCTGTCATTATTGTTCTTGAAGTCATCTGTTGTCATATGACATGTACCAAATATCAGCATCTAGCCGCATGAATGTCAACACACTTAAAGTCGTATTTGATGACATATGTTGCTTCTCAGCGTCACTTCCGTTGTGTTGTCCAAGCTAAAGCGCCGCGACAGAGGGCTCCAGAGTAGCGGCGCCCAAGATTGATAAAAGCGGGGCGCTGCCAGCAATATTTTCGATAGTTGTATGATGACTGTTCGAAAACAGAGAGCGTAACGAGGTCGTGCGCGGCCAGCACAATGCCGACGCGCTACTGGTGCACACGGCAATGACTGCTATGGAGGCTGCCGAACTCGGTGTCCTGAGCGGCCGCGATCGGCCGCTGCGGCTCAGAATTGCCTGACCAACGCCGCGGCGAGGATACCGGCGGCAATCGCCGGCAGCGGCTTCTTCAGCACCAGCATGGTCACTGCCGTGGCTAGCAGCGCCAATCGCGCGCCAGCATCACCCTGCAAGGCCATCGGCGCGACGATCGCCACCAGTACCGAGCCGGACATGGCGGTGATGAACTGGCGGACGCGGTCGCTGATGGGCACGAAGGCCATGACGAACACGCCGCCCCAGCGCGTCGCCAGGGTCACCAGTGCCATGACCAGCACCACGGTCAGCGCGCCTGGGCCCGTCGCATCAAGATTCACGCGCTTTCTCCTTCCACAGCAGCCCGGTCGCGCCACCGGCGAGGGCACCCACTACCACGTGGCTGTTCTCCGGCAGGTAACGGAAGGCGAGCAGCGAGGCGCCGGCGGCAACGCTCCAGATCACCAG
>DNMQ01000119.1 GCA_003488145.1 Pseudomonas sp. | reverse complement strand
GCCGCGAGGATGTTGCCCTCGGAGACCAGCTTGAGCCAGTTGGGAATGTAGTTGTGGACCGGGCACTTCCACTCGCAATAGGGGTTGCCGCAACCCAGGCAGCGGTGGGCCTGTTCGCAGGCCTGCTGCGGCTTGAAGGGTTCGTAGATCTCGACGAATTCCTTCTTGCGCTGGCGCAGCAGCTTCTTCTTCGGATCCTTGCGCCCGACCTCGATGAACTGGAAGTCGTTATTCAGACGTTCAGTCATTTCAAAACCTCTCAACAGCAACCGTAGGCAATACATACGGCTGCAAGACAATCAGGGTGAGCAGCGGCCCCGCGTTGGCTGGGGCCGCTGCCTGAAGCGGCTTATTGTTATTGCGGGTTGGCCCGGGTGCTCGACAGCAGCGAAGCCAGGTTGGCCGCCTTGGGCTTGACCAGCCAGAAACGACGCAGGTAGTCGTCGAGATTATCCAGCAGCTCAGCTCCCCACTCACTCGCGGTTTCAGCAACGTATTCGCGCAGCACGTCCTGCAGATGGCTGCGATAGGCTTCCATCGCCTCGCCGGTGATGCGCTGCAGGTTGACCAGCTCGTTGTTCACCCGGTCCACGAAACTGTTGTCCATGTCCAGCACATAGGCGAAACCACCGGTCATGCCCGAGCCAAAGTTGTGTCCGGTCTTGCCAAGCACGCAGACGAAGCCACCGGTCATGTACTCGCAGCAATGGTCGCCAGTACCCTCGACAACTGCGTGGGCGCCAGAGTTGCGCACCGCGAAACGCTCACCCGCGGTACCTGCAGCGAACAGCTTGCCGCCGGTAGCGCCGTACAGACAGGTGTTGCCAATGATCGCCGAATCCTGGGACCGATAGCTGGCGCCCTGCGGCGGCGTGACCACCAGCTTGCCGCCGGTCATGCCCTTGCCGACGTAATCGTTGGCATCGCCTTCCAGATAGAGATTGAGGCCACCGGCGTTCCAGACGCCGAAGCTCTGGCCGGCAGTGCCTTTGAAGCGGAAGGTGATCGGCGCACCGGCCATGCCCTGGTTGCCATGCTGGCGAGCGATCTCGCCGGAGACACGGGCACCAATGGAGCGGTCGCAGTTACAGATTTCCAGTTCGAACTCACCACCGCTCTTGGCATCGATGGCGCCTTTGGCCAGCTTGACCATTTCCTCGGCCAGCAGGCCCTGGTCGAACGGCGGGTTCTTCTCGACCAAGCAGAATTGCGGCTTGTCGGCGGCGATGTTGCTGCTGCCGAGCAGGGGCGACAGATCCAGGTTGTTCTGCTTGGCCGTTTCACCCGGCAGCACTTCGAGCAGATCGGTACGCCCGATCAGCTCGCCCAGGCTACGCACGCCCAGCTTGGCCAGCCACTCGCGGGTTTCCTCGGCGACGAACTGGAAGAAGTTCACCACCATGTCGACGGTGCCGATGAAGTGATCCTTGCGCAGCTGCTCGTTCTGCGTGGCAACGCCGGTGGCGCAGTTGTTCAGGTGGCAGATGCGCAGGTACTTGCAGCCCAAGGCGATCATCGGCGCAGTACCGAAGCCAAAGCTTTCGGCGCCGAGGATCGCGGCCTTGATCACGTCGAGGCCAGTCTTCAGACCGCCATCGGTCTGCACCCGGACCTTGCCGCGCAGGTCGTTGCCGCGCAGGGTCTGGTGGGTTTCGGCCAAGCCGAGCTCCCACGGCGAGCCGGCATAGCGAATGGAGGTCAGCGGCGAAGCGCCGGTGCCACCGTCGTAGCCGGAGATGGTGATGAGGTCGGCATAGGCCTTGGCCACACCGGCGGCGATGGTGCCGACGCCCGGCTCGGCCACCAGCTTGACCGAAACCAGCGCCTGGGGGTTGACCTGTTTGAGGTCGAAGATCAGCTGGGCCAGATCCTCAATGGAGTAGATGTCGTGGTGTGGCGGCGGGGAGATCAAGGTGACGCCCGGTACCGCGTAACGCAGCCGCGCGATCAGGCCATTGACCTTGCCACCGGGCAGCTGGCCGCCTTCACCGGGCTTGGCGCCCTGGGCGACCTTGATCTGCAGCACTTCGGCGTTGACCAGGTATTCCGGCGTCACACCGAAGCGACCGGTCGCTACCTGCTTGATCTTCGAGCTGCGCTCGGTGCCGTAGCGAGCCGGGTCTTCACCGCCCTCACCAGAGTTCGAGCGCGCGCCGATGCGGTTCATCGCCGCGGCGATGGCTTCGTGGGCTTCCGGCGACAGGGCGCCCAGCGAAATACCAGCGGAATCAAACCGCTTGAGAATCGCCTCAAGCGGCTCGACCTCTTCCAGCGCCAGCGGCTGCTCAGCCACCTTGACCTTGAGCAAGTCGCGGAGCATGGCCACCGGTCGCTGGTCGACCAACGCGGTGTATTCCTTGAAGCGGCTGTAATCGCCGCTCTGCACCGCCACCTGCAGCGCGCTGACTACATCCGGGTTGTACGCGTGGTATTCGCCACCGTAGACGAACTTCAGCAAGCCACCCTGCTGGATCGGCTTGCGGCTGCTCCAGGCTTCGGCGGCGAGGGCCTTCTGCTCGGCCTCCAGATCCTCGAAGCGCGCGCCCTTGATACGGCTGGCAACGCCGCGGAAGCTGAGGTCCACGACTTCTTCAGCCAAGCCAACAGCCTCGAACAGCTGCGCGCCGCGGTAGGAGGCGATGGTGGAGATGCCCATCTTGGAGATGATCTTCATCAACCCCTTGGAGATGCCCTTGCGATAGTGCTTGAACACCTCATAGAGGTCGCCCAGCACTTCGCCAGTGCGGATCAGGTCGCCCAGCACTTCGAAAGCAAGGAACGGGTAGACCGCAGTCGCGCCGAAGCCGATCAGTACCGCGAAATGGTGCGGATCACGGGCCGTGGCGGTTTCCACCAAGATGTTGCAGCTGCAGCGCAGGCCGGTTTCCACCAGACGATGGTGAACCGCGCCCACGGCCAGCGAAGCATGCACCGGCAGCTTGCCTGGCGCGATATGACGATCGCTGAGTACCAGCAGGACCTTGCCGCCACGTACGGCTTCCTCGGCCTGATCGGCAATATTGCGAATCGCCGCCTCAAGGCCGACGGCCTCGTCGTAGTTCAGGTCGATGACCAGACGCTCGAATCCCGGACGCTCCAGGTTCATGATCGTCCGCCACTTCGCCGGCGAGATCACCGGAGTGGTCAGAATCGCGCGGTTGGCGTGCTCGGCGGTTTCCTCGAAGACATTGCGCTCGGCACCCAGACAGGTTTCCAGCGACATGACGATGGCTTCGCGCAGCGGGTCGATCGGCGGATTGGTGACCTGCGCGAACTGCTGGCGGAAGTAGTCGTAGGGCGAGCGCACACGACGCGACAGGACCGCCATGGGCGTATCGTCACCCATCGAGCCGACCGCTTCCTGGCCCTGCTCGGCCAACGGACGCAGTACCTGGTCACGCTCCTCGAAGGTGACCTGGAACATCTTCATGTACTGCTTGAGCTGGTCGGCATCGTAGAAGGCCGAACCATGATCGTTGTCGTCCAGGGTCGACTGGATGCGCAGGGCGTTCTGCCGCAGCCACTTCTTGTAGGGCTGCTGTGCCTTGAGGCGGTTGTCGATGTCGTCGGTGTGCAGCACCTTGCCGGTGTGGGTGTCCACGGCGAGGATCTGCCCCGGCCCGACGCGGCCCTTGGCCAGGACGTCTTCCGGTTTGTAATCCCAGACGCCAACTTCGGAGGCGAGGGTAATGTAGCCGTTCTTGGTGGTCACCCAGCGGGCCGGGCGCAGGCCGTTGCGGTCGAGCAGGCAGACTGCATGGCGACCGTCGGTCAGCACCACGCCAGCCGGACCATCCCAGGGTTCCATGTGCATGGAGTTGAATTCATAGAACGCCCGCAGATCGGGGTCCATGGTCTCGACGTTTTGCCACGCCGGCGGAATGATCATACGCAGGCCACGGAACAGATCCATTCCGCCGGTGACCAAGAGCTCAAGCATGTTGTCCATGCTGGAAGAGTCCGAGCCGGTGCGATTGATCAGCGGCGACAGGCTTTCCAGGTCGGGCAGCAGCTCGTTGGCGAACTTCAGGCGACGTGCCTGCGCCCAGTTACGGTTGCCGGTGATGGTATTGATCTCACCGTTGTGCGCGAGGAAACGGAACGGCTGAGCCAGGCGCCATTGCGGCATGGTGTTGGTGGAGAAACGCTGGTGGAATACGCAGATCGCAGTGGCGAGACGCTCATCGCCCAGGTCAGGATAAAACTGCGCCAGGTCGGCGGGCATCATCAGGCCCTTGTAGATGATGTCCTTGTCGGAGAGGCTGCAAACGTAGAAGGCGCTGTCGTCGGCGAGCGCGACTTCGGCGCGGCGGCGTGCGAAGAACAGCTTGATGCCGAACTCGCGTTCGTCCAAGCCATCGCCGGAGACATAGACCTGCTCGATCCGCGGCAGACGCTCAAGAGCAAGCTGGCCCAGCACGCTGGTATCGACCGGCACTTCACGCCAGCCGACCAGCGTCAGACCTTGGGCGATAATCTCTTCACTGAGACGAGCACGGGCCTGGTCCGCCTTGCTGGCATCCTGATCCAGAAAGATCATCCCGACGGCATACTGCTCAGGCAGCTCGGCGTTGAAATGCTCCAGAGCCTGGGCACGCAGAAATGCGTCGGGCTTCTGCATCAGCAGACCGCAACCGTCACCGGTTTTGCCGTCAGCGTTGATGCCACCGCGGTGAGTCATGCAGGTCAGGGACTGAATGGCAGTCTTTAGCAGGTGATGGCTTGCCTCGCCCTGCATGTGGGCAATCAGACCGAAGCCGCAGTTATCCTTGAACTCTTCAGGACGAAACAGACCTGCTCTCATAGGCACTCCACCAGCTAAATGCGTTGTAAATCAACCCCTTATTGACGGGCAGAGACTCACCCCGTCATTCACGTGGGCAAAAGGGGGAGCAGTTTACAAAGCCAGCTAGAGCGACACAATTTATTTTTGCAAGCCCCAAAAAGGTGCATTGCGCACTTTTTTGGGGCATTTTTCTATCGAGCCTGTTTGATTTCCCGTTGCACGCTGGCCAAATTTCGTACCCACGGCTTGCCAGCCTGCAACGAGACGGGCAGCGTCTTGACCGCTGCGACCGCAGCAGCACGATTCGCGAAGTTGCCGTAAGTCACGACGTAGAGGGGCTTGCCTTCATGCACTTTGGCGAAGTATCGGTAGTTACCGCCATGCTGCTGGACGATTGCTTGAGCGTTCTTCTCGACACGGGTCCCCAGGATCTGAACCAGATAATTGCTTCCCGGCTGGCTCGCATACCAAGAGCTATTGGTTGAACCCGAGGCAGTTGCTGCAGCAGGCGCACGCTCTGCGGCATTCGGCCGCACCTGGGGTGAC
The DNA here is from genome assembly GCA_003488145.1 of Pseudomonas sp. Classification (GTDB taxonomy): domain Bacteria; phylum Pseudomonadota; class Gammaproteobacteria; order Pseudomonadales; family Pseudomonadaceae; genus Stutzerimonas. The sequence continues at coordinate 4,759 of DNMQ01000119.1, read as the reverse complement.
GCAGGCGCCGGAGCGGGAGCCGGAGCGGGAGCCGGAGCAGCAACTTGCGGAGCGGGTGCGGGCTGAACACGCTCGCTCGGTGCTGGTGCTGGTGCTGGTGCTGGTGCTGGTGCTGGTGCTGGTGCTGGTGCAGGAACTGTAGGGACTGCGGCATTCGCGGTGGGCCCGCCATTCTCGTCCTCGCTCTCGCCACCAGCAGCGGCCGCCAGCGGCTCGCGCACCACCGGCTGTGCGTCGCCACCCAGTGGCAGGGACAACGGCCGCTCTTGTCCATCGAACTCGATGGCAGCCGGGTCCTGCTCCCCGGTCTCAGCAGACGGCCCCGAGGCAGACGAACCATCGAGCGGCAGGGAGGTCACTTCGGGGGCCGAAGGGCGCTCGGAATCGCCGCCACGCAAGAAAAGAAAGCCGACCGCTATAAGAAGAAGGACTGCGACTACAGCAACCAAATGTTTTTTGGGTAGCGGAAATCCGATACCGCCCGATTTCCGCCGCCCGCGCTTGCTCTGCATCGCGGCGATGAGCTCGTCTCGGGCCAACTGATTGATCGCCCCCGGCCAACCACCAGACTGCTCATGGATACGACCAATCTGCTCTTCGCTCAGACACTCTAGGCCGCTACCGGCGCCCTCCAACCGCAATGCCAAGTACTCCCTGGTTTCGTCCTCTTCATACGGCTGCAGCGCGATGGCATGGTAGCGCTCCTCGCCATCACTCAAGGCCTCGAGCCGCCCGCCAAGCGCAGACTCACCGAACAGGAACACATGCGGCCTGGCCTCAGGGGTGCCCGCAGCCAGACGCAGAAGGGTTTCCACCGCAGCACCCGTCAACAGCTCGGCGTCGTCGACCAATAGATAGACTTCCTGACCCGTCAACGCCAGCTGGATAACCTGGGCCATCACGCCGTCGAAATCGGCCTCCTGGCTGTTCAGTGCTTGAGCGATCTGTGCCAACAGCGCGCTCGCATCCATCGTAGCCTGAGGGGTAATGACTACGCTCTGCACCGCCTGCTTGTTGCTACTGGCAACCAGTGCCTGACGCAAAAGGGTTTTTCCACTTCCCTCCGGCCCGGTAACCAGCAGCAGCAGCTGGCTGTAGCGTGCCAGATGATGAAGCTGCCCAAGCACCGGCTTGCGCTGCGCGGGAAAGAACTTGAAGCCCGGAACGCGGGCAGCAAACGGGTCATGGCTGAAGCCATAGTGATTCAGAAATGCGCCGTCCGCAGACAAACTGGTCATGGAAATTTTCTTATGCTCCAAGGTGTTCCGTCATTGCACCGTAACTGGCGCTCAAGGTGGTTTCCAGCACGTCGCGAGGGAAGTCCCCGGTCACAACAGCCTCGCCCATTCGCCGCAGCAAAACGAGGCGCAGCCGACCGTCCAGAACCTTCTTGTCGACGGCCATGTGCTCGAGAAAGTCCTGCGGCTTCATCTGCGCGGGGGGCACGACCGGAAGCGCCGCGCGCTGCAGCAACCTGATGGCCCGGTCACGCTCCATCCGCGTGATCCAGCCCAGCTGACAAGACATCTCCAACGCCATCACGGTTCCCGCCGCCACGGCCTCACCATGCAACCAGACGCCATAGCCCATATGTGTTTCTATCGCGTGGCCAAATGTGTGACCTAGATTGAGAATCGCGCGCACGCCGGACTCGCGCTCATCAGCGTTCACCACCTTGGCCTTTGCAGCGCAGGAGCGATGGATCGCCTCCGTCAGCACCACAGGATCAAGCGCTCGAAGTCGATTAACATTTGCCTCAAGCCAGCCAAGGAAGGGCTCGTCGCAGATAAGCCCATACTTGATCACCTCAGCCAGCCCCGCAGAAAGCTCACGAGGCGGCAATGTCTTCAAGGTCGCGGTGTCAATGATGACCGCTCGGGGCTGATAGAACGCCCCGATCATGTTTTTGCCTAGAGGGTGATTGATACCGGTCTTGCCGCCAACCGAGGAGTCCACTTGCGACAATAGCGTGGTGGGAACCTGAATGAAGTCCACGCCACGCTGATAGCTGGCAGCTGCATAGCCCGCCATATCGCCAATGACGCCGCCACCCAGCGCGATGACCGTGGTATTGCGATCATGCCTAGCTCCGAGCAGAGCGTCGAAGATGAGCTGCAGGGTTTGCCAATTCTTGTGTTCCTCCCCGTCGGGAAGAATCACCGGAGTAACGGTGTAGTCGGAAAGGGTCTGAGTCAGACGATCGAGATACAGCGGCGCAACAGTTTCATTAGTGACAACGGCCACCTGCCGCCCGCGGATCCTGTCGGAAAACAGCTCAGCGCGATCAATCAACCGCTCGCCAATATGAATGGGATAGCTACGCTCACCGAGATCGACCTGAAGAGTCTGCATAGGGCCCCCAACAATAAAGGGGTCTAGGATAGCGCAGATTCATCCCGGCTTTCACGAGGCGGCAAAGACGCGAGCCGGTCGAGAATTTCCGTCACAACCATCCGCGGCGGACGTTCGTCGGTTTCGATGATGACGTCCGCTATCGAGCGATATAGCGGATCGCGAATGGCCATGAGGGCGGACAGAACGCTGCGGGGATCACTAGCCTGCAATAGCGGCCGGTTGCGGTCGCGGGCGGTGCGTTCGAGCTGCTGGTCGACCGACGTGCAAAGATAGACGACTTGCCCACCCGCACGAAGGGCCTGCCGATTATCCTCTCGCAACACCGCACCACCGCCAGTGGCCAGCACCACTCCCTCGAGCTGGCAGAGATCGGCGATCACCGCCCGCTCCCGCTCACGAAAGCCGCCCTCACCCTCCACGTCAAAGATCAGTGGAATGCTGGCACCGGTCCGTTGTTCGATCTCCTTATCGGAATCCTTGAATGGGAGACGAAGCTCTTTGGCAAGCAAACGCCCGATGGTGCTTTTGCCAGCACCCATCGGGCCTACGAGAATGAAGTTGTGCAACGACTATTGCCCTACGGCGACCGCTCGGTAGTTAAGAATTCTAGGCGTCAGGAACACTAGAAGCTCGGATTTTGTATCTTCGACTATATCTCGCCGGAACAAGCGACCAACGAACGGAACATCACCCAAGAAAGGAACTTTTTCTATGCTGCTGATCTGGCTATTGGAGAAGACGCCACCAATGACTATCGTCTCTCCATCCGTCACAAGGACCTTGGCATTGACTTCATTCTTGTTAATCGGGGGCACGCCATTCAGTGCGTTGGCGAAATCAGGGGCGTCCTTTGTGACCTTGACTTCCATGATGATGCGGTTGTCAGGAGTGATTTGCGGCGTCACCTCTAACGACAGCGCTGCCTCTTTGAAGGATGTAGAGGTGGCACCACTCGAACTGGCCTCTTGATAGGGTATCTCAGAACCCTTCAAGATCTTAGCGGTTTCCTTATCAGCCGTTACGACCTTGGGCTGCGAAACGATCTCCCCATTCCCGGTCTTTTCCATTGCAGACAGCTGCAGATCTAAGATGCCGTAGTCCGACACATAGCCAATCCCGATCCCGGCGGTACTATTCGCCACACCCAAGTCGACGAATGGAACCGGCGCCAAAGCATCCTTCAGGGTGAAGTTACCGACTTTGTCGGTTCCAGGCAAACCTGCACGCCCTGTTTCTTCGTCAACACCAATAGCTCCATCTTTACCGTAGAACCCCCAATTATCGTTGGTGTAATTGCCGCCCCACCGAACTCCAAGCGCTTTGTCGTACCCAACGTTAGCCTCGACGATGCGCGCTTCAATCATTACCTGCCTCACAGGAATATCTAGCTGCACAACGATGCGGCGCAATTCATCCAACCGCTCTTGCGTCTGATACGCAATGATGTTGTTTGTACGATCGTCGACCGCGATCGAACCTCGATCGGCTGTAATGGCATCGCTACCTGTCACAGACTGAAACAGCCGCGCAATATCGGCAGCCTTTGCGTAATTGACCTGAACGACCTCGCGACGAAGTGGAGCAAGCTCGGCGATCTGCCGCTGCGACTCAAGCTCCTGACGCTCACGGGCAGCAATCTCGTCGGCAGGCGCGACCAGCAGCACGTTACCAACCTGGCGCTTATCCAGCCCTTTGGTTTTAAGCACCAGATCCAGCGCCTGGTCCCAAGGCACGTTTTGCAGACGCAGGGTTATGTTGCCAGCGACGGTATCGCTCGCCACCAGGTTCAGATCGGTGAAGTCAGCGATCAGCTGCAGTACGGAACGAACGTCGATATCCTGAAAGTTGAGCGAGAGTTTCTCGCCCGAATAAGCAAAACGCTCAGCCTTGCGCTTCTCGGCTTCATCCTCGGTCAGAGGCTTGATGCTGATGGTCAGNNGTAGCGAAATCCTGAACATCAAGACGAACACGCAGCGCCTCTGGCAGTTGAGCCTTGTCGAAGAGGACACGAATCTTTCCGCCCTGCTCCTCAATGGTTGAGCCTACCGATGGGTCAGAGAGCGTAATAACGACGTTTCCGGCACCGTCTTCACCCCGACGGAAATCGATATTCTCGATCGCCTTACCTACAGCCATCGCCTTGGCAGGCGCAGCCACTGGAGCAACGGGCGCAGCTGAAACAGCTGGGGCACGTACAGCACCCGAACTTTCGCCCAATACCACAAAGAGATTGTTACCATCTACGCGAGTGGAGTAGGGCACCAGAGTATTGAGATTAACGATCAGTCGGGTACGCCCTTGGGCTTCAACGACGGTCACGCTCCGCGCATTGCCAACTCCTAGCTCGCGATTCTTCGCGCCGAGCTTATTGGATACGCCAGGCAGGTCGAGCGCGATCCGCGCA
>DNMQ01000122.1 GCA_003488145.1 Pseudomonas sp. | reverse complement strand
AGCAGTTCGGGCAGCTTGGACAAGGCGCGGGCGCGGATATGGTTGCCCATCTCGCGCAGGCGCTCGCGCTCGTCGGCATCGCTGAAGGCCGCGGCGCGCTTGGTCATCAGCGAATCCATGGCGGTTCGGAAGTTGCGTCGCAGCTGGTCGTCCTTCAGGGACTTGCGGGCGCGGGCGCGGAAGTCCGGGGCGCCGGCGTTCTCGATCTGGATCGCTGGGATGCGCTGTTGGGCGTTCATCAGGCACCTCCGGTGCGTTGCCAGAGGAAGGTCGCCAGATGCTGACCGCGCAGGGCTTCACGCTGTTTCTCCAGCGAACCGTTGATGTTCATCAGGCAGCCACAGTCGGCGCTGATCACCTGATGCGCGCCGGATTCCTTCAGTGCGCGGGTCTTGTCCAGCACCATGGCGCCGGAGATGTCTGGCATGCGCACGCTGAAGGTGCCGCCGAAGCCGCAGCATTCGCTTTCGTGATCATGCTCGACGCGCTCGACCTGGCCCAGCTGGGCAAGCAGGGCGCGGCCGTGCAGGTGGGTGTTCATCTCGCGACGGGCCGAGCAGGAGGTATGCAGGGCAACCTTGGTCGGCATGCCGGCGTCCTTGAATTCGACCTTGCAGACGTTGAGCAGAAACTCGGCCAGCTCGAAGGTGCGCTCGGCCAGCGCTTGCGCCCTCTTCAGCGTGGCCGGCTCGTCCTTGAACAGCTCCAGATAATGGTGGCGCAGCATCCCGGCGCAGGAACCGGACGGGACGACCACGGGCCAGTCGTTGGCGAACAGATCCAGTTGCGCCCGTGCGACGTTGCGTGCCTCGTCGGTGTAGCCGCTGGTGTAGGCCGGCTGGCCGCAGCAGGTCTGACCCTGCGGGAAGTGCACGGTCAATCCTTCGCGCTCGAGCAGGCGGATGGCATCCAGGCCAGCCTCGGGATAGAACAGGTCGACCACGCAGGTACCGAACAGATAAACCTGGCTCGGCTTGGCGGGGTATTCGCGCGGCTTTGGCAGCGGCGGCGCGACGCGGGTAGCGTTCGGCGCAGCATCGTAGAAGAGTTCGCTCATCGGCTTGGTCTCCGGGTTAGCCCGGTTATCCGCAAACAGGCTTTTGAAAAACTATCTGCGTTTGGCAATGCGTCGTTAAAGCAGCCTCAGAATGCTCATTTAGGAACCTGAACTCGTATGCGAGCCCAGTCCTTTCTTCGGCTGCTTTGCCTCGTCTTGCCGGTCTCGCCTACGTTTTTCAATGGGCCTGTCAGGTGCGGTTTCTGGAATGCAACCGTGCCCCCAAGCGGGGGCACGATTCCTGTTTCTTACACGCCGACCAGTGGGTCGGTCACGCCTAGCACGTAGATGGCGATCAGGCCGATCACCCCCGTGAACAGCACGTAGTACAGCGTAGGCCATATGGTCTTGCGCAGCGTGGAGCCTTCGCGACCGAGCAGGCCGACGGTAGCGGATGCCGCCACCACGTTGTGGATCGCAACCATGTTGCCTGCCGCAGCGCCAACAGCCTGGGTGGCAACCACCATCGCGCCGGAAATTCCGAGCGACTGCGCGACGCCAAACTGGAACTGGCTGAACATCATGTTGCTGACGGTGTTGGAGCCAGCGAGGAATGCGCCCAGAGCGCCCACCGACGGCGCCAGCAGCGGGTAGATGCTGCCGACGCTATCGGCGACATAACGCGCCATGACGATTGGCATGCTGGCCAGCTCGGCGCCGTTGACACCGGAGTTGATCAGGATGCGCACCATCGGCACGGTGAACAGCAGTACGAATCCGGCGCTGAGCAGCACGCTGCTGGATTCCTTCACGGCAGCCTTGAGCTCGGAAACGCGCATGCCGTGCAGGAAGAACGTAATCAGCACCACCATGACCAGGATGCCGCCCGGCAGATACAGGGGTTCAATGCCGGCATTGATGCCGGTCTCACCGAGGATGTTGGCAAAGGCGATGGATACCGATTTCAGCGCAGCCGTGACCTGCGGGAACACGCGGCTGATCACCAGAATCGCGCCGACCAGCACGTAGGGCAGCCAGGCACGAAAGGCGCTCATCGGGCGCGCCGCGATGTCGTCCAGCTTCATTTCTATGGTGCCCAGCCATTCGGCTGGCCATTCCTTGGCGTCGGCGAAGTCCCAGGTGGTCTTCGGCGTCAGGAAGTTGAAGCGAGCCGCGGTGGTGACGATCGCCAGGCCTACCAGACCGCCGAGCAGCGACGGGAATTCCGGACCGAGGAAGATGCCGGTGGCCGCGTAGGGCAGGGTGAAGGCCAGACCGGCGAAGATCGCGAACGGCAACACTTCGAAGCCGGCTTTCCAGCTTTTCTCCTTGCCGAAGAAGCGCGTCAGCATCAGCACCATGACCAGCGGCATTACTGTGCCGACGATGGCGTGGGTGATCGCCACACTGCTGGTGATCTGCTGCAGGTAGGCGTTCCAGCTGGACCCCTGCGCAACCAGTTGCGCGCCGATGGTGGCGGTATCCAGGCCGCTGTTGATGCCCACGACGATCGGCGTACCGACCGCGCCGAAAGACACCGGCGTGCTTTGCACCAGCATGCCGAGCAGGACTGCAGCCATTGCCGGGAAGCCGACCGCAACCAGCAGCGGTGCGGCGATGGCGGCCGGAGTGCCAAAGCCGGAAGCGCCTTCGATGAAGCAACCGAACAGCCAGGCGATGATGATGGCCTGGATGCGGCGGTCAGGGCTGATTGTGGTGAAACCGGCACGAATGGCGGTGATGCCGCCGGAATGCTTGAGGGTGTTCAGCAGCAGGATTGCGCCGAAGATGATCCACAGCAGGCCCAGGGTGATCACCAGGCCTTGCAGCGTCGAGGCGATGATGCGGTTGACGCTCATGTCCCAGACGAACAGCCCGATGGCTGCGGTGAACAGGAAGACCAGCGGCATGGCGCGGCTGGCGGGCCAGCGCAGACCGATCAGCATGATTGCTGCGAGCAGAATGGGTGTGAAGGCGAAAAGTGCGAGCAGTCCGTTGGACATGTCAGGCTTCCCCTGCGGTTCGGTTCAGATGGGGCCCTGAGCGGACCGTGGAGTAGTTTTTGTGCGCAGATCTCATGCTGAGTCCTCTTATTTTTAGACCACTCTGTAAAGTGGTAATACCAATTAACAGGAGTGAATGGCCAGCGTAAGAGCTGCGTATAGGGGCGTCAATTAGCTAGCTATAGACTTTGGTCGCAACAGCCGGCCTTGTGCAGATGCGCGGTCATGGCTAGCATTTTCGGATTGGTATGACCATTCGGGGTGGCTATGGACGTGGGGATGGTGCGACAGCGGCGGCTAGCGGACGATATCGTCGCGCAGCTGGAAACCATGATTCTCGAGGGCACGCTCAAGGCGGGTGAGCGTCTGCCTGCGGAGCGCGCCCTGGCTGAAAGCTTTGGTGTTTCGCGGCCTTCGCTGCGCGAAGCGATTCAGAAGCTCGCGGCCAAGGGGCTGCTGGTCAGCCGGCATGGCGGAGGTACGTTCGTCGCCGAGTCGCTGGGCTCGACGTTTAGTGATCCGTTGCTGCATCTGCTGGAAAACAACAGCGATGCGCAGCGCGACTTATTGGAGTTTCGCCACACGCTCGAGGGCAGCTGCGCCTACTACGCAGCGCTGCGTGCGACCGAGGTGGATCGGAAGCGGCTCACCGAAGCCTTTGCCGCATTGCAGGACTGCTACGCCCGGGAAGGCAAGGTCTCCCGGGCGGAAGAGGGCGCAGCCGATGCCCAGTTCCACCTCGCCATTGCCGAAGCCAGCCACAACGCGGTGCTGCTGCATACCATTCGTGGCCTGTTCGACCTGCTCAAGCGCAACGTGGTGACCAATATCGGCGGCATGTACGCCCTGCGTGACGAAACGCGGGACATGCTGATGAGCCAGCATCGCGAGTTGTACGAGGCGATCATGGCCAGGCGAGCGACCGAGGCGCGGGAGGTCATTCATCGGCATATCAATTACGTGCAGGAAGTGCTGGCTGAAGGTCAGCAGGAGGCTCAGCGTCTGGCGCGCGCGCAGCGCAGGCAGGGAGAGCGGATGCAGAAGGAAGGGTGAGAGCGGAGCCGGCACTTGCCTGCCGGCTCGGGTACTGCCGCGTGGGCTTATCGGGCCATGCGACGGGCGCGGCTCAGTCGTCCTTGCCCTTGGTGCGCATCGCGCGCTGGATCTCCCGATCGGAATCGCGTTCCTTCTCGGTGTGGCGCTTGTCGTACTCCTTCTTGCCTTTGCCGAGGGCAATCTCGCACTTGATCATGTGCTTCTTCCAGTACAGCGACAGCGCTACGCAGGCGTAGCCTTTCTGCTGTACGGCGCCGAACAGCTTGCCCAGCTCGCGCTTGTTCAGCAGCAGCTTGCGGGTGCGGGTCGGGTCGGCAATGACGTGTGTGCTGGCGCTGGTCAGCGGCGTGATGTGCGCACCCATCAGCCAGGCTTCGCCATCCTTGAGCAGGACGTAGCTGTCGACCAGCTGAGCCTTGCCGGCGCGCATGCTCTTCACTTCCCAGCCGGCCAGGACGAGGCCCGCCTCGAATTTCTGTTCGATGAAGTAGTCGTGTAGCGCTTTCTTGTTCAGCGCGATGGTCCCGGGGGACTGTTTCTTCTGTTTGGCCATAGGGGGCGCATTATAGGGAGTCCCGCTGCGGCTGGCGACAGCCTGCAAGAGCGCTGGCGGCAGAAACTTGAGGGGCAGCCGTTAATCCCCGACAATGTGCCCCGCTTTGCGCTGAGCCGCTTCCCGGGTGTCGCCCGGAAGCCGCGGTTGCGGGCTGGCTGCGCCAACTTTTGGATGGCGCGCAATGAAACGACGACGTAGAAGGTCCGCATGACGACGCACATTCAACGTTCCGCGCTGCTGCCGTACCCGGCCCAGGCGCTGTTCGACATGGTCAACGACGTAGCCAGCTACCCGCAGTTCCTGCCCTGGTGTTCAGCGACTGAGGTGCTTTCCAGCAGCGAGACCGAAATGCACGCCAGCATGACGGTGGCGAAGGCCGGGTTGAGTCAGCGCTTCATGACGCGTAACGCGCTGGAGTTCGGCAAGCGGATCGAGATGACGCTTGAGGAAGGCCCATTCAGCCATCTTCATGGCATCTGGGAATTCAAGGCCCTGGGGGAAAAGGCCTGCAAGATCAGTCTGGATCTGACCTTTGATTACGCCGGGCCGTTGGTCAAGGCGACCCTTGGGCCGTTGTTCAATCAGGCCGCCAATACCTTGGTCGATGCCTTCTGCGAGCGGGCGAAGCAGCTATATGGATAAGCAATCGATTGCGGTCGAAGTGGTCTATGCCCTGGCCGACAAGCAGAAGCTGCTGCAGATGACCGTGCCCGCGGGCACCACCGTGCGCGAGGCGGCCTTGCGTTCGGGAATGGATGCGCACTTCCCAGGGCTCGATCTGGCCGCAGCTCCGTTGGGTATCTTCGGCAAGGCCGTGCCCAAGCCCGATGAGCGCGTGCTCGAGGAGGGTGAGCGCGTGGAGATCTACCGGCCGCTGATTGCCGACCCGAAAGAGGTGCGCAAACAGCGCGCCGCACGGGCAGCAAAGAACAAGGCCGAAGACGCTTGAATATGCTGAAACAAAAACGCCCGGGCTAGCCGGGCGTTTCTTTATTCGGTTTCCAGCGGTTCGGGAATCGGCACCGGAACCGGCTCCGCTTCATCCACTTCACGCTGAATCTGCTCCAGCAGCGAGCCAGGCGCAGGGCGCTCTTCAGGCTGACTTGGCTGGGCGGCAGGAGCCGCGTCAGGCGCCTGGGCGTCGCGGCCAAGGATCTGTTCATCGCGGCTTACGCCGGGCATGAAGTCGCCGGCCAGGCCCGCCAGCTGGTCGTTGGCATTGAACACCAGGCTGACGCGCTCCTGCTGGCGCGGACTGCCGCCCGGCTGGATGCTGTACAGGTAGTCCCAGCGGTTGGCATGGAAGGTGTCGGTGATCAGCGGGTTGCCCATGATAAACCGCACCTGCTGGCGGGTCATTCCGGGGCGCAACTGGTCTATCATGTCCTGCGTGACGACATTGCCCTGTTGAATGTCGACCTTGTAAACCCCGGGAAATGAACAACCGGCGAGTGCGACCAGACCTGCGAAGGAGAGGCTGGCCAGCATGAGCT